>NZ_FPJG01000006.1:8930000-9115762 GCF_900119165.1 Amycolatopsis australiensis
ACCGTCGCGCCCGCCCGGACCAGGGCGTCCCGCGCCGACGTCATGACCGCGTCCGTCTCCGGGCCGAGCACCGGCAACCGCCAGAGACCGATCCGCGCGCCGCGCAGCACACCGGGCTCGAGCAGCTTCGCGTAGTCGGTCGGCTGGGTGCGCGGGTACTCCGCGGTCGCCGGATCCGCCGGATCCCGCCCTTGCAGCACCGAAAGGGTGAGTGCCACGTCGACGACGTGGCGTGCGATCGGCCCGGCGGTGTCCTGCTCGGCGGAGATCGGCACCACGCCGGTGCGGCTGACCAGACCGAGGCTCGGTTTGTGCCCGACCGTGGCGGTCATCCCCGCCGGGCACACGATCGAGCCGTCGGTCTCCGACCCGATCGCCACCTGGGCCAGTGACGCGGCGACGCCGGCCGCGGACCCGGCGGACGACCCGCACGGGTTGCGGTCCAGCACGTACGGGTTGTTCGTCTGCCCACCCACGCCGGACCAGCCCGATGTCGGCTTCGCGGCCCGGAAGTTCGCCCACTCGGACAGGTTCGCCTTGCCGAGGATCACGGCGCCGGCCGCGCGAAGCCGGGTGACCAGCGTCGCGTCCTTCGCGGGGTAGCTGCGCAGCGCTCGTGACCCTGCCGTCGTCCACTGGTCACGCGTGTCGACGTTGTCCTTGACCAGCACCGGGATGCCGTCCAGCGGGCCGCGCAGCCGGTGCGCGCGACGCCGGGCGTCGCTCTCGAAGGCCTGGGTCAGCGAAGCGGGATTGAGCGCCAGGACGGCGTTGACTTTTCCGTCGATCCGGTGAATCCGGTCGAGGTACCGCCCGGTCAGTTCCACGGCGCTGAGCCGGCCCGACGCCATCCGCGCCTGCAGCGCCGGGATGTCGGCGGAGTCGAGGTCGAACCGCGAGGCCGCCGAAGCGACCGGCGCCGCGGTGACCAGCACGAGCACGGCGGCCAGCACTGCGAGGAGCGCCGGCCGCCGTCCCATCAGAGCACCGGGAGGAGGGTGCGGAGTTCGTACGGGGTGACCGCGCTGCGGTAGTTGTCCCACTCCACGCGCTTGTTGCGGAGGAAGAAGTCGTAGACGTGCTCGCCGAGCGCTTCCGGCAGGAGCTCGGACTTCTCCATCTCGGCCAGCGCCTCCCCCAGGTTCTGCGGCAGCTGCGCGTACCCGGCGGCGCGCCGCTCGGAGTCGCTCAGCTGCCAGATGTTGTCCTCGGCGGGTGGCGGCAGCTCGTAGCCCTTCTCGATCCCCTTGAGCCCGGCGGCCAGGATGACCGAGTACGCCAGGTACGGGTTGCACGCCGAGTCCAGGGTACGGATCTCCACCCGTCGGGATGACGCCTTTCCGGGTGAATACATCGGGACGCGGACGAGCGCGGAGCGGTTCGCGCGCCCCCACGACACGGTCGTGGGCGCTTCACTGCCGCTGATCAGGCGCTTGTACGAGTTCACCCACTGGTTGGTGACCGCCGAGATCTCCTTCGCGTGGTGGAGCACCCCCGCGACGAAGGCCTTGCCGGTCTCCGACAGCTCGTGCGGGTCTTCGGCGTCGTAGAAGGCGTTGCGGTCGCCCTCGAACAGGCTGACGTGCGTGTGCATCCCCGAGCCGGGCTGGTCAGTGAACGGCTTGGGCATGAACGTCGCGCGCACGCCCTGGGTGAGCGCGACCTCCTTGACGACGTAACGGAACGTCATCACGTTGTCGGCCATCGTCAGCGCGTCGGCGTAACGGAGGTCGATCTCCTGCTGGCCCGGTGCCCCTTCGTGGTGGCTGAACTCGACCGAGATGCCCATCGCCTCGAGGGTCTCGATCGCGTGCCGCCGGAAGTGCGTCGCGGTGGCGTGGCTGGCCTGGTCGAAGTAGCCGCCGTTGTCCGCGGGCTCGGGCTCGGTGCCGTCGTCCGGGACGCTCGAGAGCAGGAAGAACTCGATCTCCGGGTGGACGTAGCACGTGAAGCCGGCTTCGGCGGCCTTCGACAGCTGGCGGCGCAGGACGTGCCGGGGGTCGGCCCACGACGGCGAGCCGTCCGGCATCGCGATGTCGCAGAACATGCGCGCCGAGTACGGCCCGCCCTCCGGGGTCTCCCACGGCAGCACCTGGAAGGTGGCGGGGTCCGGCTTGGCCACCATGTCGGACTCGTAGACCCGCGCGAAGCCCTCGATGGCCGAGCCGTCGAAGCCGATCCCGTCGTTGAAGGCGCCTTCCAGCTCGGCCGGCGCGACCGCGACGGACTTGAGGAACCCCAGCACATCGGTGAACCAGAGACGAACGAAACGGATGTCGCGCTCCTCGAGCGTGCGGAGCACGAATTCCTGCTGGCGATCCATGGCCGCACCCTAACGACAGCGTGTTAACGGCATGTTTCACGACGCGCCGAGGGTGACGAAGTCAGGTCGCGAGCACCGGGACGGGCTTCTTCGCCCGCGTGATGGCCAGCGAAGCGACCGACGCGATGACGGCCAGGACGGCCGCGGAGTACCAGGCCAGGCTGTAGTTCCCGAGCTGGTCGCGGACCAGGCCGGCGGCCGACGCGGCGAAGGCGGCGCCGAGCTGGTGGCAGGCGAAGACCCAGCCGAACACGATCGGGCCGGCGTCGCCGAACGCGCGGACGCACAGCGCGACCGTCGGCGGCACCGTGGCCACCCAGTCGAGCCCGTAGAACAGGATGAACGCCCACATGCTCGGCTGCACGCTCGAGCTGAACAGCTGCGGCAGCATGGCCAGCGACAGTCCGCGCAGGGCGTAATAGACGCCGAGCAGGATCCGCGGGTCGACGCGGTCGGTGAGCCAGCCGGAGAAGATCGTGCCGACGACGTCGAAGACCCCGACCAGGGCCAGCAGGCCCGCCGCGGTCGTCTGCGGCATGCCGTGGTCGTGCGCGGCCGGGACGAAGTGCGTGCCGACCAGGCCGTTCGTCGTCGCACCGCAGATCGCGAAGCCGGCCGCGAGCAGCCAGAACGTGCGGGTCCGGGCGGCCTGGGCGAGCACCGAAAGCGCCCTGCGCGCGGAGCCTGTCTTCGACGCCGGGCGGGCGGCCTCGGCGTCGGCGGGCGCGCCGTAGGCCGTGGTGCCGACGTCGGCCGGGTGGTCGCGGATGACCAGCAGGACGACCGGGACGACGGCCAGGGCGGCGATCGCGATGACCAGCGACGCGGTCCGCCAGCCCGAACTCACCGCGAGGTTCGCGATGAGCGGGAGGAAGATCAGCTGGCCGGTGGCGCCCGCGGCGGTCAGCACGCCGGTGACGACCCCGCGGCTGCGCACGAACCAGCGCGTGGCCACGGTGGCGGCGAAGCTCATCGCCATCGAGCCGGTGCCCGCGCCGACCAGCACACCCCAGCAGAGCACGAGCTGCCAGCTCGCGCTCATGAAGACCGTGCCGCCCGCGCCGAGGGCGATGACGAACAACGCGGTCGCCGAGACGCGGCGGATGCCGAACCGCTCCATCAGCGCGGCGGCGAAGGGCGCGAACAGGCCGTAGAGCACGAGGTTCACCGAAACGGCTGAACTGATCGTGGCCCGGGACCAGCCGAACTCCTCGTGCAGCGGGTCGATGAGGACGCCGGGGGCCGCGCGGAAACCGGCGGAGGCGAGCAGCGCGACGAACGCGGCACCGGCGATCAGCCAGGCGCGGTGCAGCTTCGGGGCGGGGCGGGTTTCGACAGTCACCCTGGCAGTTTCTCCGCGCGCGCGGAGAGCCGAAAGTGGCCGGAAGGACAGCGTTCGCAAAGATCGGGCCAACAGTAGGCTCGGAGAATGTCGCGCTTCGCCCTCCTGCTCGTGCTGCTGCTGACGGCCGGCTGCACCGGATCACCGGACACGCGTGGGCCGTTCCCGGCGGGATCCGACCTCGTGCGCGAGGCGGCGCAGTCGTTCGCGGCGGTGCGCGGCGTGCACTTCGCGGCGGGCGTCAACGGCGTCCTGCCCGGCTTCCCGCTCCGCCAGATCGAGGGCGACGCGACCCTCGACGACGGCGAGTCCGCGACCGGCACGGCCGACGTCCAGGACGACGACGCCGGCGACGGGCACACGAAGTTCGGCTTCATCGTCAACGGCCGGCACGTTTCGACCGACGCCGGGGCCGGTCCGCTGCCCGACGCGTACACGGTCAGCAGGTTCCTCGGTGCGCACGGCGGGCTGAAACGGCTGCTCGACGGCGTGACGGACGCCCGGACCGAAGGGCGGGAGAACGTCGACGGCGCGGCCGCGCTGCGGGTCGGCGGCCGGGTGCCCGCCGCCGTGGCGCACAGCGTGCTCGCGCAGGTCGACGCCGACCTCACCGCCAAAGTGTGGGTGTCCGACACGCTGCCCCGGCGGTTCGTCCGGCTGTGGGTGCAGATCCCGCCGCCGGACAACCACCTGAGCCCGGTGATGATCGAGCTGTCGCTCACCCGCCAGCAGGACTAGCTACTGCCCCGAGCAGCGCTTGCCCTCCGGCGGCAGCGTGCCGTCGACCAGGTAGTCCGTGCCCGCGTCGTCCACGCACTTCACGCCCTGCAGGAACACCGTGTGCTGGGTGCCCTCGAACGTCAGCAGGGCGCCCTTCAGGCCCTTCGCGAGGTTCACGCCGGCCTGGTACGGCGTCGCCGGGTCGTTGGTCGTCGAGATGACCAGCGTCTTCGGCAGGCCTTCGACGTTCGGCACGTGCGGCTCCGACGTGTTCGGCACCGGCCAGAACGCGCACGCGTCGCGGGCCGCGCTCGCCGGGCGGCCGTCGTCGAGGAACGGCGCCACCTTCACGTACTCCTCCTGCGCCTTGAGGATGACCTGAGGGTCCGTGACGCGCGGGTCGTCGACGCAGCGGATCGCGGTGAACGCGTCCTGCGTGGTGCCGTAGTGGCCGTCGGAGTCGCGCTCGTTGTAGATGTCGGCGAGCTTCTCCAGCGTCGCGCCGCGCTGCTGCTTCAGCTCGTTGAGGCCCGAGTTGAGCGTGTCCCAGAGCGTCTGCTGGTAGAGGGCCTGGATGACGCCGGTGGTCGCGTCCTCGTAGGAGAGCTTGCGCCCGTCGCCGACCGGCACCGGGAAGTCGATCAGCGGCCGGACGAGGTCCTGGAACACCTTGACCGCCGCGCCCGGGTCGCGGCCCAGCGCGCAGTCCTGCTGGGCGGTGCACCAGTTCGCGAACTGCGTGAACGCCGTGCCGAAGCCCTGGCCCTGCGCGACCAGCGACTCGACGGCGTCCTGCTCGGGGTCGACCGCGCCGTCGAGGATCATGGCGCGGACGTTCTTCGGGAACGCCTCGGCGTAGGTCGACCCGATCCGGGTGCCGTAGGAATAGCCCAGATAGGTGAGTTTTTCGTCGCCGAGGACCGACCGCAGGACGTCCAGGTCCTTCACGACGTCCCGGGTGCCGACGTTGGCCAGCATCCCGGTGCCGTCCTCGGTGCGCTGGGCGCACTTGGCGGCGAAGTCCTTTTCCTGCGACTCCTGCCGGAGCACGCCCGCCGGCGAGCCGTCGGTCTCGCTGTCGTCGGCGCGGTCGGCGTCGCGCTCCCGGTCGGTGAGGCAGTGGATGGCCGGCTGGCTCGCCCCGATCCCCCGCGGGTCGAAGCCGACCAGGTCGAAGCGCTTGCCGAGGGCGATGTTCGCCGTCGGCTTGATCAGCCCGGCGGCCGCGACCATGCCCGACGCGCCCGGCCCGCCGGGGTTGACGACCAGCGACCCGATCCGCGAGCCGGCGTCGGTGGCCTTGTGCCGGAGCAGGCCCAGCGTGATCGTCTCGCCGTCCGGCTTGGCGTAGTCCAGCGGCACGGTCAGCCGGGCGCACTGGACGTCCTTCGCCTGGAACGCCGACCGCGCGTCTTCCGACGTCGCGTAAGGTGCGCAGTCGGCCCAGGTCAGGCTCTGGCCGTAGAACCGCTCCAGCCCGGCGGGCACCGGCCCGGACGGCGGGTGCGACTCCGTCGTCGGCGCCGGCGGCGCCGCCTTTCCGGTGGACGTGCAGGCGGCCAGGGACGCCGCGATCAGCACGGATGTCGCGAATGCGGTGATCCGGCGACGACCGGACCTGGCGCTGGGATGAGGGAACACGGTTGGATCGTCCCATCCGGCCGCGGAACTCGAACGCACCACCGTCGCGTTGGGTGGTGGAGGCCGGTCGAGCGAGAGAGAACGGGAGACCAGGGGTGGCAGCACTGATCAGCCGGGTGGGCAAGAAGCTCCGCCGGATCATCCAGCGGCCGGGCAGCGTCGAGCTGACCCGCTACGAAGCACTGCTGCCCGCGGTCGAGAAGCTCGAACCCGAGCTCGAGAAGCTCTCCGACGAGGAGCTGACCGAGCGGGCGGGCAAGCTCCGCGAGACGCTGAAGGACACCGCGTTCGGCGACGAGCAGCTGATCGAGGTCTGCGCGCTGGGCCGCGAGGCCGCCAAGCGGGCGCTCGGCGAGCGCGCGTTCGACGTCCAGGTCCTCGGCACGATGGGCCTGCTGACCAAGCACGTCGTGCAGATGGAGACCGGTGAGGGCAAGACGCTCGCCGGCGCGCTGGCCGCGGCCGGGTACGCCCTGCGCGGAAAGCGCGTTCACGTCGTCACCGTCAACGACTACCTGGCGCGACGCGACGCGGAGTGGATGGGCCCGGTGTACGCGCTGCTCGGCGTGTCGGTCGGCTGGGTCGAGCCGGCGCACTCGCGCGAAGAGCGCAAGGTCGCCTACGCCAAGGACGTCACCTACGGCGCCGTCGCCGAAATCGGCTTCGACGTGCTGCGCGACCGACTGGTCACGAAGGTGGACGACCTCGTCCAGCCCGACCCCGAGGTCGCGATCGTCGACGAGGCGGACTCGGTGCTGGTCGACGAGGCCCGCGTGCCGCTGGTGATGGCGGGCTCGATCGACCGCAGCGACGCCGACGAAGAGGTCGCCAAGATCGTCCGGCGGCTGCGGCTCAACCTGCACTACGAGACCGACAGCGAAGGCCGCAACGCCTGGCTGACCGACGCCGGCTCGTCCGTGGTCGCGAAGTCGCTCGGCATCGAGGTCGACGACCTGTTCAACGAGCAGGCCTCCGACCGGCTCGCCGCCGTCAACGTCGCCCTGCACGCCCACGCGCTGCTCACCCGCGACGTCGACTACCTGGTCCGGGACGGCAAGGTCCAGCTCATCAACGCCGCCCGCGGCCGCGTCGCCGAGCTGCAGCGCTGGCCGGACGGCCTGCAGGCAGCCGTCGAGGCGAAGGAGCAGGTCAAGGCCACCGACCGCGGTGAGATCCTGGACTCCATCACCGTGCAGGCGCTGCTCGCGCGCTACCCCGAGGTCGCCGGCATGACCGGTACCGCGGTCGCCGTCGCCGAGCAGCTGCGGGAGTTCTACGAGCTCGAGGTCGCGGTCATCCCGCCGAACACCCCGAACATCCGCGAGGACCTGCCCGACCGGATCTTCGCCTCGCCGTCGCAGAAGCTGCGGGCGATCGAAGAGGAGATCCGCACGGTGCACGAGACCGGGCGGCCGATCCTCGTCGGCACCCAGGACGTCGCCGAGTCCGAAGAGCTGGCCGAGAAGCTCGCGAAGGTCGACCTCGAGTGCGTCGTGCTCAACGCGCGCAACGACGCCGAAGAGGCCGCGATCATCGCCGAAGCGGGCAAGAAGGGCGCGGTGACCGTGTCCACGCAGATGGCGGGCCGCGGCACGGACATCCGGCTGGGCGGCACCGACGGCGCCGAGCGCGAGGAGGTCGTCGAGCTGGGCGGCCTGCACGTCATCGGCACCGCGAGGTACCCGTCGAGCCGGCTCGACGGGCAGCTGCGCGGCCGCTCCGGCCGGCAGGGCGACCCGGGCAGCGCGATCTTCTTCGCGAGCCTGAACGACGAACTGGTGCTGTCGAACGCACCGGACGTGCCCGACGGGATCGTGGCCGACGAGGAGACCGGCGAGATCACCGACCCGGCGGCGCTGCGGCAGATCAACCACGCCCAGCGCGTCGCCGAGGGCGTCGACCTGGAGATCCACCGCAACACCTGGCGCTACACGCGGCTCATCGAACGGCAGCGGCGTGACCTGCTGGTGCACCGCGACAAGGTGCTTCGCACCGCGTACGCGGCGGAGCAGCTGGAGAAGGCGCACCCGGAGAAGTTCGCCGAGCTGAAGGAGAAGGTCGGCGACCAGGAGAAGCTGGAACAGGTGTGCCGCGAGGTGCTGCTGTTCCACATCGACCAGCTCTGGTCGGACCACCTGGCGTACCTGACCGACGTCCGCGAGAGCATCCACCTGCGCGCGCTGGCGCGGGAGACGCCGCTGGACGAGTTCCACCGCGCGGCGATCCCCGAGTTCCACAAGATCATCGGCGAGGCCGATTCGCGGGCGGCGAAGACCCTCGAAGAGGCCGAGCTGACCGACGACGGCATCGATCTCGGCGACGCGGGCGTGCGGCGCGCGAACACGACGTGGACGTACCTGGTGCACGACAACCCGTTCGATTCGGACTTCGAGCAGACCATCAAGAAGGTCCGCAGCATGATCAAGCGGAAGTAGGTTCGCGAGGCCCCGCCCGGCGCGCCGGGCGGGGCCTTGGCTTTTCGCCCACATTCGCTCGGCCACCCGAGTGGCCGTGCGCCAGAATGGCGGCATGCCGCAACTGCGCATCGCGCTCGCCCAGGTCAACCCCACGGTCGGCGACCTCGACGGCAACGCCGACCTGCACGTCGAATGGACCCGCCGCGCCGCCGAAGCCGGCGCTCACGTGGTCGTCTTCCCCGAGATGTCCCTGACCGGCTACCCCGTCGAGGACCTTTCGCTGCGCAAGACCTTCGCCGCCGCCTCCCGGCAGGGCGTCGAGTCCCTCGCGCGCCGCCTCGACGAGGCCGGCTGCGGTGAGGTGCTGACCTACGTCGGCTACCTCGACCTGGACGACGCCGGCCCGCGCGACGCGGCGGCGGCGCTGTACCGCGGCGAGGTCGTCGCGCGGCAGTTCAAGCACCACCTCCCGAACTACGGCGTGTTCGACGAGCACCGGTGGTTCAAGCCCGGCACCACGCTCGACGTCGTCCGGTTCCACGGACTCGACATCGGCATGGTCATCTGCGAGGACATCTGGCAGGACGGCGGCCCGATCTCGGCGCTCGGCCGCGCCGGCGTCGACCTCGTCGTGGCGCCGAACGCGTCGCCGTACGAACGGTCGAAGGACGAGCAGCGGCTGCCGCTCATCGCGCGCCGCGCCGCCGAAGCGGGCGCGCCGCTGGTCTACACCAACCAGATCGGCGGCCAGGACGACCTCGTCTTCGACGGCGACTCGCTCGTCGTCGGCGCGGACGGCACGCTGCTGGCGCGCGCACCGCAGTTCGTCGAGCACCTGCTCGTGCTGGACATGGACCTGCCGAAGACCGGGTACGCGGGCGACGGGACGTACGAAGGCCTGGACGTCCGGCGCCGCGTGCTGAGCGAAGAACCGCTGCCGGCGTACGAGCCGACGGCCGAGCCGGTGATCAGCGAGCCGCTGTCGGACGAGGCCGAGGTGTGGTCGGCGCTGGTCATCGGGCTGCGGGACTACGTGCACAAGAACGGGTTCTCGTCGGTGACGTTCGGGTTCTCCGGCGGCATCGACTCGGCGGTCTGCGCGGCGCTGGCGGCCGACGCGCTGGGCGGCCACAACGTCTACGGCGTCTCGATGCCGTCGAAGTACTCGTCGGGTCACTCGAAGGACGACGCGGCTGACCTCGCGCGGCGGATCGGGGCGCACTACCGCGTCGAGCCGGTCGAGGACATGGTGCGCGTGTACGTCGACCAGCTTTCGCTCACGGGCCTGGCCGAGGAAAACATCCAGGCGCGGACCCGGGGCATGCTCCTCATGGCACTGTCCAACCTGGACGGTCACCTGGTGCTGGCCACCGGCAACAAGACCGAGCTGGCCGTCGGGTACTCCACGATCTACGGCGACGCCGTCGGCGCGTTCGCCCCGATCAAGGACGTCTTCAAGACGCACGTGTGGCAGCTGGCCCGGTGGCGCAACGCCGAAGCGGTCAAGCGGGGCGAAACGCCGCCGATCCCGGAGAACTCGATCACCAAGCCGCCGTCGGCCGAGCTGCGGCCCGGCCAGGTGGACACGGACTCGCTGCCGGACTACGAACTGCTCGACGACATCCTCGACGACTACGTCGAGGGCGACCGCGGGTACGCGGACCTGGTTTCCGCGGGGTTCGACCCGGAGACCATCGACCGCGTGGTGCGGATGGTCGACAGGGCCGAGTACAAGCGGCGCCAGTACCCGCCGGGCACGAAGATCACGTTCAAGGCGTTCGGCCGCGACCGGCGGCTGCCGATGACCAACCTCTGGCGCGAGGGCAAGGCCTAGGTCAGGGCAACCTGCCGGCCGTCTCGTGAGCGGAGTGCGGCGGTCAGGCTCGCCTTCCCGGCGCGGCGGACGAGCAGTTCGAGGCCGAGCGCGTCGGTGGCGACCTGGACGGACGCCGGGTCCGGGTGGGTGCCGGTGAGCATCAGCAGCGGGATCGACGGCAGGTCGCGCGTCGTCGGGTGCGGGGTGGTCCCCCAGTCGATGAGGAACGGGCGGAGCGAGCCGGGGGCGCTCGGCGGCGTCAGGCGCCAGCGCAGGAGTTCGCCCGTCGCCGATTCCCGGGACATCTCGATGGCGTCGCCGGGGTCGAAGCCGTGGGCGCGGGCCCGGGCGATCGTCGCGTCGAGGTCGGGGGCGCGGACCGCCCAGGCGACGAGCGCGGGCTCGGTGAGGTCGTCGATGCCGAACGGGCGGGGCCCTTCGGGGTCCGGTTGCGCGGGATCCGGGCCGATGACCTCCAGGTAGGCGCCGGCACCGAGGTCGGCGAGGTGGTTGGCGGTGCCGAGGCCGACGTGCCGGCCGCCGGGAGCGGGCGTGACACCGGTGAGCGCGGCGACCCGGGCGACGGCGTCGGCGAGGTCGGGGCCGGCGTAGACGAGGTGATCGAGCACGAGCCCATTTTGTCGTACCCCGGCCGTAGGGTGACGGCATGACAGCGGAGTTCACGACGTTCGACACGGCGATCGGCGTCTGCGGCCTCGCGTGGCGCGACGACGTGGTGATCGCGACGTCACTGCCCTCGGGCGGCGCTTCGGCCCTTCACGCCTGGTTCCGGCGGCGATTCCCGGACGCGGTGCCGGGGACACCGGGGCCGCGGGTGCAGGAGGCGGTGGACGGGATCGTGGCGTTGCTGGGCGGGGCACGGGTGGATCTGACGGCGGTTCCGCTGGACTTTTCGGGCGTGCCGGAGTTCAACCGGCGCGCGTACGAGGTCGCGCGGGCGATTCCGCCGGGCAAGACGTCGACGTACGGGGACATCGCGCGGGCGTTGGGGATGCCGGGGTCGGCCCAGGCTGTGGGGCAGGCCATGGGGCACAACCCGGTTCCGATCATCGTGCCCTGTCATCGGGTGCTGGCGGCCGGTGGGCGGGATGGTGGGTTCTCCGCGCGGGGTGGGGTGGAGACCAAGCTGCGGATGCTGGTCATCGAGGGGGCGGTGGCTGAGGAGCCGACGCTTTTTTGATCGGTGCCGGGCGGCGGGGCCGGGGGCGAGTGGGCCGGGACGAGTGCAGAGCAGGGCCGGGGGCCGGGGGCGAGCGGGCAGGGCGCAGGGCCGGGGGCGATGGCCGGAGTGCGGGGCCGGGTGAGCCGGGGGCGATGGCCGGATGCGGGCCCGGGGGCAGGGCGCGGGGCCGGAGGCGATGGCCGGGGTGCGGGCCGGGTGAGCCGGGGGGCGATGGCTGGGTGCGGGCCCCAGGGGCCCGGGGCCTAGGGGCCGGGGGCGATGGCCGGGTGCGGGCCCGGGGTGCGGGCCGGGTGAGCCGCGGGCAGGGGCTCCGGGGGGGAGGGCCCGGGGCAGGGTTGGGGCAGGTGAGGGCCGGGGTGGTCGGGGTGGGATGAGCGCCTGGGTGCGTGTTGCGGAGGCGACCCTCTTGATTGGACGGTCGCCACGGCCCGGCGGGCAAGCCCGCCGGGCCGTAAAACCTGGTCGCGCGAACCAGCCGCTGCGGACCGGCGCGCTCGGGCCGCGGAGCTAGACCGTTGGCTCCCCGCACCCGGCGGCGCGAGGGCGGACCCGCGAACTCACGCTGGCTGCCAGGGCTTCACCCACGGCGACTCCGGCCAACCCTCCGCCGCCGCCATCAGCGGGATCGCCGTCGCTCCGTCCACGTGCTCGCGGATGATGTCCGCGTGGCCCGCGTGGCGGGCCGTCTCCTCGATCAGGTGCAGCAGGACCCAGCGCACCGACCATGCCTCCACGTCCTGCGGGTACCACGGCACTCCCTTCGGCACCGGGACCGCCTGGCCCAGGTCCTCGATGCCCGCGATGACCTCCGCCGTGCGGGCCGCTACCTCGTCGTACCTGGACAGCGCCGCCGCCAGCGTCTCCTCCGGGCCCAGGCGGTACGCCGACTCGTAGTCCGCCATCGCTTCGGCGAACGGCTTCTGCGGCGCCTGCAGCACCGTGTCGATCCAGCCCTGCTCCGTGAACGCCACGTGCTTGACCAGCCCGCCCACCGACAGCGCGCTCTTCGTCGGTGTCTTTCTCGCCTGCTCGTCCGTCAGCCCGTGGGCCGCCAGCTTCAGCACGTACCGCTGCTGCTCCAGGAAGCGCAGCAGCCCGTCACGCTCGTCCGCCACCGGGGGCACGTTTCCCGCCATGTCGATCCTCTCCTCGGGAGTCCGCTGCCGGTGATGGTGCCACCCGGCACCGACAATTCAGCCCCGAGGAACGTGCCGCGGCGCCGGCTTGATGAACGCGTACGCCCCGCCCGCTCCGAACAGCACCGCGCGGACCACCAGCTGGATCCTCGTGAACACGCCCTCGAACAGGTCCAGCTGCCGGGACAGCACGACGGCCAGCCACGTCGCCATCACCACCACCAGACCCGCGACGGCGAGCGCCCGCCAGCCCGGCGGCCACCACAGCACGAGGCTGATCACCCCGACCGTCAGCACGACGCTGAGCAGGGACGAAAGCACCGTGCTGCTCGCCGGGTACGCGGCCTGGGCCAGCACGAGCGCGCCGAACGCGCTCACCGAGATCGAACTGAGCCGCGCCGACCACTGGACCGGGCCCAGCCGATGCAACGGGGGCCCGGCCAGCAGGAACGCGATCCCCGAGACCGCCAGCAGCACCCGGAACACCGGCGGCCCGGCGAGCAGCGCCTCGGCCGGGTCCCGGACCGGCGAGACACCCGTCGGGAGGAAGAACTCCAGCAGCCATCCCGAATACGCGACGACGGCGACTCCCATCAGGAGGGCCGAGGCGATCCGAGCCGTGCGCACGAGGCACACAGTAAGCGACCCAAGCGGTTCCGGCGGAGCGAGCGTGACCAGGTCGACCGAGTCGTTATGCCTGCGGACGGACGAAGGGGAACAGGACCGTCTGGCGGATCGACGCTCCGGTGAGCATCATCAGCAGCCGGTCGACGCCCAGCCCGAGCCCGCCCGTCGGCGGCATCCCGTGCTCCAGGGCCAGCAGGAAGTCCTCGTCCAGCTCCATCGCCTCGACGTCGCCGCTGGCCGCGCGCAGCGACTGGGCCTCCAGGCGCCGGCGCTGCTCGATCGGGTCGGTCAGCTCCGTGTAGGCCGTGCCGACCTCGGAGCCGAACGCGACGAGGTCCCAGCGCTCGGCCAGCCGCGGGTCCTCCCGGTGCTGGCGGGTCAGCGGCGAGACGTCGGTCGGGTAGTCCGTGTAGAAGGTCGGCAGGACCGTCGCGCCCTCGACGAGGTGCTCGAACGCCTTGAGGACGAGGTCGCCGTGGGTCGGGTCCTCCCCCACCGGCACGCCCGCCGCGACGCACAGGCGGCGCAGCTCGGCGAGCGGCGTCCCCGAGTGGATCTGCTCGCCGAAGACCGCCGAGACGGCGTCGTGGACGGTGATCACCGGCCACTCGCCGGAGATGTCGTGCTCGACGATGCGCCCGTCCGCGTCGGGCCGCCGCACGATCTGGGCGCCGTACGCCGCTTCCGCCGCGTGCTGGACCAGCTCGCGCGTCAGCGTCCGCATCGTGTCGTAGTCCGCGTAGGCCTGGTACGCCTCGAGCATCGTGAACTCGGGGTTGTGCGTCGCGTCGACGCCTTCGTTGCGGAAGTTGCGGTTGAGCTCGAAGACGCGCTCGACGCCGGCGACGCACAGCCGCTTGAGGTACAGCTCCGGCGCGATCCGCAGGTACATCCGCATGTCGTAGGCGTTGATGTGCGTGACGAACGGGCGGGCGTTGGCGCCGCCGTGCACCGTCTGCAGCATCGGCGTCTCGACCTCGAGGTAGTCGGCGTGGTGCAGCCGCTCGCGCACCGCGCGGACCACTGTGGACCGCAGCCGCAGCATGCTCGTCGAGTCCGGGTTGACCGCGAGGTCGAGGTAGCGCTGCCGCACCCGCGTCTCCGGGTCGGTGAGGCCCTTCCGCTTGTCCGGCAACGGGTGCAGGCACTTCGCGGTGACCGTCCACTCGTCGACGCGCACCGACAGCTCGCCCCGCTTCGACGTCACGACCTGGCCGCTCACGCCGACGTGGTCGCCGAGGTCGACGCCGGTCCGCCAGCGGGTCAGGTCCAGCACGCCCGCCTCCAGCATCAGCTGGATCTCGCCGCTGAAGTCCTTGACGCGGGCGAAGCACAGGCCGCCGAGGATGCGCAGGTTCAGCACGCGCCCGGCGATCCGGACCCGGTGCCCGGTGGCCGTGTCCGGGGGCAGGTCGCCGAACTTCTTCACCACGTCGCCGATGTGGTCGTCGCGGCGGAACCCGACCGGGTACGGGTCGATCCCGGCCTCGCGCAGCTTGGCGAGCTTGGCCATCCGGACGCGGACCTGCTCCGGCCGCCGCACGGTCTTCACCGGCGGCGTGGTCGCGGCCGCCTCGATCTCCTTGACCCGCGCGACGAAGTCGTCGCTGACCGTCTCCAGCCGCAGCGACCGCGCCCGCCCGGTCGGGACGAACCCCTCCAGCGCGCCCGCGACGATGCCGACGCGCGGGAGCCGCCGCGCCGAGGAGTAGCAGAGGAAGCGCGGCTCCCAGTCCGGGCCGTACTTGGCGTTGGACCGGTACAGCGACTCCAGCTGGAAGAACCGCGAGAACACGCTCAGCACGCCGCGCCAGGCCCGCAGCACCGGGCCCGCGCCGATCCGCTCGCCCTCGGAGAAGACCGCGCGGAACATCGCGAAGTTGAGCGAGATCCGCTGCGCGCCGAGGTGCTGCGCGGCCGCGACGACCTCGGCGACCATGTACTCGTTGAGGCCGTTCTCGGCGTCGCGGTCGCGGCGCATGAGGTCGAGGGACAGCCCGCGCTTGCCCCACGGGACGAACGACAGCAGGCCGCGCAGCTCGCCGCGGGCGTCGTAGGCCTCCACCATCACGCTGCGGCTGTCGCTCGGGTCGCCGAGGCGGCCCAGTGCCATCGAGAAGCCGCGTTCGGTCTCGGCGCCGCGCCAGGCCTGGGCGCGGGCGAGCAGGTCGGCCATCTCCGCGGCGGGGATCTCGCCGTGCCGGCGGACCTTGGACGTGTACCCGGCGCGCTGGATGCGCTTCACGGCCTGGCGCACCGAGCGCCGCTCCGGCCCGGCGAGGCTGAACTCGCGGACGTCGAGCACGGCTTCGTCGCCGATCTCCAGCGCGCGCAGGCCGGCGGCGGCGTACACCTTGGCGCCGCGTTCGCTCGCCCCGAGCACGCCGGGCGTCCAGCCGTACGTGCGTGCCTCGTCGAGCCACGCGCGGACCGCGTCCGGCCACGCCACCGGGTCGCCGATCGGGTCGGCGCTGGCCACGCTGGTGCCGGCGAGCACGCGGTAGGTCACCGCGGCGCGGCCGTTCGGGGAGAACACGACGCTCTTGTCGCGGCGGGTGGCGAAGTAGCCGAGGGAGTCGTCCTCGCCGTACTCGGCGAGCAGCTGACGCACGCGGAGCTCTTCGTCGTCCGTCCGCAGGCGACGGCTGCGGACGCCACGGAAGAGCATGTACAGCGCCCCGGTGGCGACAGCCGTGGCGCACAGGTCGATCAGCACGTCCAGCCAGGCCGGCCCCTCGCCGACGCCGATCCGGCGCAGCTGCAGGTTCTCGCCGGTGGCGTGGTTGACGACCCAGGCGAAGCGCTCCCACGTGTCGCCGAGGTGGCCGGGGAACGCCTCGGCCAGCGCCCAGCCGACCAGGACGACCGCGGCCAGGCCGCCGAACAGCATGGTGAGGCCGTCACGCCAGGCGCTCGGCGCGAGCCGCGCGGGGAACGCCGGGCGCAGCGCGAGCAGGAACACGATCAGGCCGATCGACAGCACGTCCGCGACCGTGAGCGTCCACAGCTGGGCGGGGATGTGCCGGACCTGCTTCGGGCCGAGCGTCAGCAGTTCGGGTGACCACAGCAGGGTGGCCTGCAGGGCCATGGTGAGCAGCAGCCCGCCGACCTGGAACAGCACCAGCGTGTACAGCGCCGCCTTCTTGCGCCGCCGCAGCGCCGCGCCCAGCACCACGAGCAGCAGCACCATCACCAGGCTCGCGCTGGTCGGCACGCTCAGCGCGGAAAAGCCCATGTCGATGCCGTTGAGCAGGCGGCCGTGGGGGCCGCCGGTGATCAGCAGGACCACCGAGAACACCGCGGCCAGCTGGACCACGGTCGCCACGATGCCGCCCGCCTTCGCCTTCCAGGCGGGGAGGCGCCGTCGTGTGCTCGCGAGGTTACCCATCGTTGCTTTCGTGCCTTTCGCGGCCGATCGGTCGTCGTGCCCCTTACTTGACGTAAGTGAACACAGGTTGGTTGTCCCCGGGCATCAGCCTGAAGGCTGACCCGGCCTGGTACCCGGGGGTGTGAAGCTGGTCCCACGATGCTGGGCGGCCGTCCCGGGGCGTGTCACCCTTTGGGACACCCCTGCTCCACGACCCGGGGACCTCATCGAGGCCTCGAGGGAAGGACGGTCGACGACGATGTCTGCCAGCGTAACCGGGCCCGCCGAAGAAGCGGCCCCCTACGGCACCGGAGCCGCCGCGGCGCGGCCCGCACCGGGCCGGAAGGTCCGCGTCCACCACCTGCGTGAGCTGAAGGAACGCGGCGAGCCGTGGCCCATGCTCACCGCCTACGACATGTACACCGCCGCCCTGTTCGACGAAGCCGGGATCCCGGTGCTGCTCGTCGGCGACTCCGCGGCCAACAACGTCTTCGGGTACGACACGTCGCTGCCGGTGACCGTCGACGAGCTGCTGCCGCTGGTCCGGGCGGTCACCCGCTCGGTCAAGCGGGCTCTCGTGGTCGCCGACCTGCCGTTCGGCTCCTACCAGCTCTCGCCGCAGCAGGCGCTCGAGACGTCGGTGCGGTTCATGAAGGAGGGCCGCGCGCACGCCGTGAAGCTCGAAGGGGGACGCCGGTTCGCCGCGCACGTCGAGGCGCTGACGTCGGCGGGCGTGCCCGTGATGGGCCACATCGGCTTCACCCCGCAAAGCGAGCACAACCTCGGCGGCTACCGGGTGCAGGGGCGCGGCGAAGCGGCGGACGTGCTGCTCGCCGACGCGCTGGCGCTGCAGGAGGCCGGGGCGTTCGCGGTGGTGATGGAGATGGTGCCGGCCGAAGCCGCGAAGCGCGTCACGGCGGAGCTGAAGATCCCGACGGTCGGCATCGGCGCCGGTCCGGACTGCGACGCGCAGGTGCTCGTCTGGCAGGACATGGCCGGGCTGCGGCGCGGCAAGGCGCCGCGGTTCGTCAAGCGGTACGCGGACGTCGCGACGGTGCTGCAGGACGCGGCGACGGCGTTCGCGGAGGACGTCCGCCGCGGCGAGTTCCCGGCGCCGGAGCACGCGTTCCACGACTGAGCGGCTCACCGGCGCTTGAACCGTTCCGCGAGCGCCGGGTCGTTCTCCCACCACAGGCCCGACGACGCGGCGGCGTCCGAAGCGGCTTCTTCGTCCAGCTGGGCGTCGATCCGCTTCGCGCGCCGCTCGTCGTCGCGGGCCCAGCGGACGAACAGGGCCGCGATGAACGGCAGCCCCGCGACGTCACCGCCGATCCACAGCACGCCCGCGCCGATGATCTGGTCCGTGCGCGGGTCCGGGCCCCAGCCCGGGTGCGCGGCCGCGTAGTGAGCCGGTGCCAGCAGCGGGCCCAGCCACAGCACCAGGCCCAGCGCGCCGTCGAAGATCACCTCGGTGAACGCGATCCACAGCGACACCAGGTGCGGGTCCTCCCGCGGGGTCGGGTCGAGGCCAAGGCGCGTCCAGAAGTACGTGAACCCGGCCAGCACCAGCACCAGCCGGACCAGCCCGTCCACCACCGAGGACCGCAGCGTGAGGTCGTACAGCGGGGTCAGGTAGAGCACGAGCACCGGCGTGACCAGGACGGCCGTGACCACCGGCGGGAACGTCAGCGCCCTGGCCACCGGGCCGCGGCCGTGCCGCCGGAGCCACGTCGCGTGCGGGAGGCTGTCCAGCAGCAGCCGGATCGGGGCGCCCATGGCCAGCAGCAGCGGGGTGACCATCAGCAGCGTGACCGTCTGGACCGCGCGGACCCAGAAGAACGTCCTGTCGTAGAACGCCAGCGGTGAGCAGGTGACCAGCACGATCGTCGCGAGCCCGGCGAGGAAGGCCGTCGTGCGCCCCGGCGGCCAGCCGCGGCCGCGGGCCGCGCGGACGTAGAGCCCGCCGAGGATGAGCACGGCGAGCACGGCCGGGGCGTCGAACGTCAGGGGCACGTCACACCGCGAAGAAAATCAGGCTGCCGATTCCGGCGACCACGCAGTAAATGGCGAACGGGGTCAGAGTGCGTGTCTCGAAGTATCCGGTGAGGAACCGGACAGAAATGTACGAAGCGACGCCCGCGATGACGCTGCCGACGAGCGCCGGGCCGAGGGAGGCGTGGTTCTCCGGCGCGAACAGCGTCGGCATCTTAAGCACGCCCGCGGCGAGGATCACCGGGGTGGCGAGCAGGAACGCGAACCGCGCGGCGTCCTCGTGCCCGAGCCCGCGTCGCAGGCCGGCGACCATCGTGATGCCCGAGCGGCTGATGCCCGGCAGCAGCGCGAGGATCTGCGCCGCGCCGATCAGCACCGCCTCGCCGACCTTCAGCTTCGCCAGCCGGACGTCGGTCGCCTCCTCGACGGTGACCGCCCGCATGACCATCGTGTCCTCCGCCGAAAAGTCCACTGTGTCCGCTTCTTCCGCGGCGGCCCGGCCCGGCCGGGAGAACTTCTCGGCGGCGTAGAGCACGCCGCCGTTGAGCGCGAGGAAGATCGCCGACGGCACCGGCTTGCCGAGGAAGTCGCGCAGCAGCCCTTCCAGGAGCAGGCCGGCCAGCCCGACCGGGATCGTGGCGAGCACGAGCAGCCACGCGAGCCGCTGGTCGGGGGTGCGGACCTCGCGGCGGCGGATCGACGTCCACAGCCCGCCGATGATCCGCACCCAGTCCTTCCGGAAGAACAGCACGAGCGCCAGCGCGGTCGCGACGTGCATGGCGACGAGCACCGCCAGGTACGGCGAATCCTTCCCGATGCTCAGGTCCCGCTGCCAGGACCCGCCGAGCCAGGCGGGCAGCAGGATGCTGTGGCCGAGACTGGACACCGGAAACAATTCCGACACCCCTTGCAAGGCGCCGACGACAATCGCTTCGACATAGGTCACCGCGGACATTCGGAGCCTTTCCGTACTTCTTTCGAGTACTCGCCACCCGAAAAGTACCGGCCCATTCGTTAACCCCGGGCAAGGGGGGACCGGCAAGCTCAGCGTCCTCTCAGTGGCGTTCACATGCATGAACACTAATCATGTTCTTGACTGGCGTTCGACTCGTGGCTTAGCGTTTAGCCCGTCGTCGCCACGACGAAGCTTCGAACCCTCGACGAGGAGGACCGGAATGCGTGAGCGGATTGCCCGCCGTCGTGACCACGCCGGAAGCGTGCCGGCCCACCCTGGCGGCTGACGCCCTCGGACCGGGAGCCCGCTCAGCCCGGCGGCGGGGGCGGGCTCCCACCTTTCTTGGTCGTCGTCCCGGCTCCCGGCGGCGGGGCGTCGGGGCGACGGCCAGGACCCTCCGGCAAAGTGTCGGGCATGGACGAGCTGTACCCGCCGCTTCCCCCGCGCGCCGAAGGGTTCCTGGACGTCGGTGACGGGCACCGGATCCGCTGCCAGGAGGCCGGCAACCCGGCGGGGAAGCCGGTCGTGGTGCTGCACGGCGGCCCCGGCAGCGGGATCGCGCCGATGGCGCGGCGGCACTTCGACCCCGCCGCCTACCGCATCGTCCTGTTCGACCAGCGCGGGTCCGGCCAGTCGACGCCGGGCGCGGAGGACCTCACCGCGAACACGCTGTGGCACCTGGTCGCCGACATGGAGGCGTTGCGCGAGCGGCTCGGCATCGAGCGCTGGCAGCTCTTCGGCGGTTCCTGGGGCGCGACCCTCGCGCTCGCGTACGCCGAGACGCATCCTTCGCACGTCAGCGAAATCATCCTGCGGGGTGTGTTCACCGCGCGGCGAAGCGAACTCGACTGGATCTACCGGGGTGGCGCGGCGAACCTGTTCCCGCGCGAGTGGGAAGCCTTCCTGGCCCCGATCCCGGCCTCACTGCGAGACGACCCTCTCGCCGCGTACGCGACGCTGCTCGACGACCCGTCCGAAGAGGTCCGGCACCGGGCCGCGGTCGCGTGGAGCACCTGGGAAGGCGCGACGGTCTCGGTGCTGCCGCAGGAGTCGTTCGTCCGCCAGTACGCCGACCCGGCGTTCGCCTTGACCTTCGCCCGTCTCGCGGTCCACTACTTCTCCCACGGCGCGTGGCTCGAAGACGGCCAGCTGATCCGCGACGCGGGCAAGCTCGCGGGCATCCCGGGCGTGCTGGTGCAGGGCCGCTACGACGCGGTGTGCCCGCCGATCACGGCGTACGAGCTGCACCGCGCGTGGCCCGGGTCGGAGCTGAAGCTGCTCGAAGGCGCGGGACACGCGGTGACCGACCCGGGCGTGCTGGCGGCGCTGCGCGCGGCCACGGACTCCTTCCGGCCCTAGAGCCTGCCGCCCGACGCTGTGTCGCCCGACAGGCGCTGCGCGAGGTACACCGGGACCGTCGACACCACGATCAGCACCGCCGCGACGACGTTCACGATGGGGGCCTGGTTGGGCCGGAACAGGTTGTTGTAGATCCAGATCGGCAGCGTCTCCATGCCCGTGCCCAGGGTGAACGTCGTCACGATGATCTCGTCGAACGACAGCGCGAACGCCAGCAGCCCGCCGGCCAGCAGGGCCGAGCGCAGCATCGGGAACGTCACCAGCCGGAACGTCGTGAAGCCCGTCGCGCCGAGGTCCATCGACGCCTCCTCCAGGTTGCCGCCCATCCGCCGCAACCGGGCCACCACGTTGTTGAACACCACCACGATGCAGAACGTCGCGTGCGCGACGATCGCCGTCAGCAGGCCCAGGTCGATGCCCAGCACCGTGCGGAACGCGTTGTTGAGCGCGATGCCCGTGACGATGCCCGGCAGCGCGATCGGCAGGATGATCAGCAGCGACACCGGGTTGCGGCCGAAGAACCGGTAGCGCTGCAACGCGAACGCCGCCATCGTGCCCAGCACCAGCGCGATCGCCGTCGCCGCGAGACCCGCTTCCACGCTGGTCCACAACGCGTGCAACGCGCCTTCGTTCGACGAAGCGCGGCTCCACCACTCCAGCGTGAAGCTCGACGGCGGGAAGCCGAACGTCGTGTCCGCGTTGAAGGAGTTGAGCAGCACCACCACCAGCGGGAAGTAGATCACCGCCAGGCCGAGGCCCAGCGCCGTCCACAGCAGCATCCGAGACGTCCGCACGAGGCGCTCCTAGAGGTTGTCCAGCGCGCCGGTGCGGCGCACCGCGGCCAGGTAGACCAGCATGATCACGACCGGCACGGTCGCCACCGTGGCCGCGAACGGCAGGTTGTTGGCCGCGCCGATGTTGTCGTAGACGACGTTGCCGAGCATCTGGGACGTGCCGCCGACGATCTTCACCGCGATGTAGTCGCCCAGCGACAGCGAAAACGTGAAGATCGAGCCGGCCACGATCGCCGGGAACGTCAGCGGCAGGATCACCGACCGGAACGTCCGGAACGAGCGCGCGCCGAGGTCGCCGGACGCGTCGACCAGGGAGTCCGGCAACCGGTCGAGGCCCGCGTAGATCGGCAGGATCATGTACGGCAGCCAGAGGTAGGACAGCGTGATGATCGTCGCCGTGACGCCGTAGCCGGGCGAAAGCCGGCTCAGCGCCCCGTTGCCGGACAGCATCGAACGCCACGCGTACGCCTTCACCAGGTAGCTCGCCCACAAGGGCGTCATCACGGCGATCACCAGGATGCGTTGCGCCCGCGGCGATGCGAGCTTGGCCATGGCGAACGCCATCGGGAACGCCACGACCGCGTCGATCACCGTGACCAGGGCCGCGATCCCGACCGTGCGGAAGGTGATGGTTCGGTAGACGGCGTCGCTGAACAGCGTCTTGAAGTTGTCCAGCGACCACTCGATGACGACCTGGCCGGTGAACGCGTCGGTGTGCCAGAACGCCGTGACGAACAGCGCGGCGAGCGCGCCCAGGTAGGCCAGGCCGAGCCAGAGCAGCGGCGCGGAGAGCAGGAAACCCAGGCGCAGCTTGGGTTTCCGGTAGAAGAAGGCGGAAACGGCGGTCATCATGCCTCGCAGGGATGGGGTCCGGGAACGGCGGGCGGAGTGGGGGGACACGGCCCGCCGCTCCCGGAGTTCAGGGGTCAGCCCTTGATTTCGGTCCAGGCCTTGGTCCACTCGCCGTAGTCCTTGCACTTGACGTCCGTGCGGCCGTCGAGGCACTGCTGGATCGGCGTGGTCCAGTACGCGATCTTCGCCGCGTACGCCGCGTCGTTGGCGTGGTAGCTGTCGCAGAGTGTCTTGTCGGTCATCTCCGCGCACGCCTTGGGGTTGGCCGGTGCCTCGCCGAAGTACTCGGCGACCTGGGCGTTGACCTTCGGGCTGACGATGTAGTCGAGCCACTTGTACGCGCACGTCTTGTGCGCCGACTTCGCCGCGACCATCCAGGTGTCCGACCAGCCGGTGGCGCCTTCGCTCGGCACGGCCGACTCCAGTGGCGCGCCTTCGCCCTTGGTCAGGTTGACCGTGACCTGCCACGCGGTGCCGACGACGGCGTCGCCGTTCTTCAGCGCCTGCGACTCTTTCAGGTAGTCCGACCAGTACTCGCTCACCAGCGGCCGCTGCTGCTTGAGCAGGTTCACCGCGGCGGTGAACTGCTTGTCGTCGAGGGCGTACGGGTTCTTGATGCCCAGGTCCGGCTGGTGCGCCATCAGGTACAGGGCGGCGTCGGCGATGTAGATCGGCGAGTCGTAGGCGATGACCTTGCCCTTGTACGGCGAGTTCGGGTCGAACATGACCGACCACGAATCCGGCGCGGGCGTCACCTTGTCGGTGCGCCAGGTCAGCAGGTTCGCGCCCCAGCCGTGCGGGATGCCGTAGGCCGTGCCGTTCACGCTGTTCCACGGCTTGTTCTTGAGGAACGGCTGGACGTCGGCGTAGTTCGGCACCAGCGCGGTGTTCACCGGCTCGGCGTCCCCGGAGGCCACCAGCCGCAGCGACGCGTCACCCGACGCCGAGACGACGTCGTACTGACCGGTCTTCATCAGGGTCACGGCTTCGTCGGAGGTGCCGAACGGCTTGACGTTCACCTTGCAGCCGGTCTGCTGCTCGAACGGCGTCACCCAGTTGACCTTCGGGTCGTTCGAGCCGTTCTCCGCGTACCCCGGCCAGGCCAGCACGTTCAGCTGCCCTTCCGGCTGCCCGAGCGCGGTGAGCGCCGCCAGCTTCGGCGGGGTGAACCCCTGCGCGCCGGGCGGCGCGGACGAGGTGGAGCCCGACGTGCCACATGCAGCCAACAGCAGGCTGGCGCCGAGGAGCCCGGCAAGCCGCGTCTTCCTGTTCTTCATGGCAACCCTTTCGACTAACCCGGGACCGGGAAACTGTGTTCGTCACGCCAGCTCAGCCGGACGCGGTTGTCGGCGAACGCCGTGTCGCCGCCGAGGTTCTGCCGGACGACCGAGAGCTGGCCGCCGGCGTCGAGCGCGACGGCGTACCGCACGGTCGCCCCGGCGTACACGACGTCGGTGACCGTGCCGGTCGCGCTGGTCTCCCCCGCCGCGGCGGGTTCGGACAGCTCGCCGTCGATGCGGATCTTCTCCGGCCGGATGCTGAACAGCCCCGGCCTGCCGATGACGGACTCGGCACCGCGCCCGCCGAGCAGGTTGGACGTGCCGACGAACCCGGCGACGAACGCGCTGGCCGGGCGTTCGTACACCTCTTCGGGTGGTCCGACCTGCTCGATCTTCCCGTTGTTGAACACCGCGATGCGGTCGCTCATGGTGAGGGCTTCGTCCTGGTCGTGGGTGACGAAGACGAACGTGATGCCGACCTCGCGCTGGATCTGCTTGAGCTCCAGCTGCATGGTCTGCCGCAGCTTGAGGTCGAGCGCGCCGAGCGGTTCGTCGAGCAGCAACACTTTCGGGCGATTCACCAGCGCGCGGGCGAGCGCGACACGCTGGCGCTGCCCGCCGGACAGCTGCGCGGGCTTGCGCGAGCCGTAGTCCTCCAGCCGCACGGTCTTCAACGCTTCGAGCGCGCGCTCCCGGCGTTGCCGCTTCGGGACCCGCTTGACCTTCAAGCCGTACTCGACGTTCTGCAGCACGGTCATGTGCGGGAACAGGGCGTAGTCCTGGAACACCGTGTTGACGTCGCGCTCGAACGGCGCCAGCCGGCTGACGTCCCGGCCTTCGAGCTCGATCGTGCCCGCGGTGGGCAGCTCGAAGCCGGCGATCATCCGCAGCACGGTCGTCTTGCCGGAGCCGGACGGGCCGAGCATCGAGAAGAACTCGCCGGGCGGGATGTCGAGGTCGACGCCGTCGACCGCGTGGACGTCCCCGAAGTGCTTGCGCAGCCCGGAAAGCCGGATGGCGGGCCGCACGGTGCCGTGCGGCGGCGCGGCTTCCTCGCGCGTCTCGGTGGGTGCTTGGTTGGGCATCGCGAGCCTCACAGTGCGCTCATCACGTGCTTGACGCGGGTGTAGTCCTCGAGTCCGTACAGGGAGAGGTCCTTGCCGTAGCCGGACTTCTTGAACCCGCCGTGCGGCATTTCGGCGACCAGCGGGATGTGCGTGTTGATCCAGACGCAGCCGAAGTCGAGCTTCGCCGACACGCGCATGGCACGCTGGTGGTCGCGGGTCCAGACCGAAGAGGCGAGGCCGTACTGGACGGCGTTCGCGGCCTTCAGCGCCTCGGCTTCGTCACCGAACCGCTGGACGGTGATGACCGGGCCGAAGATCTCGTTCTGGCTGATCTCGTCGTCCTGCCGGACGCCGGAGACGACGGTGGGCTCGTAGAAGTAGCCCTCGTCGCCGGCCCGGTGCCCGCCGCAGTGGACGGTCGCGTGGTCCGGCAGCCGGGCGACGAACCCGGCCACCTTCTCCAGCTGAGCCGCGTTGTTGAGCGGACCGTAGGCGACGTCTTCGTCGTCCGGCTTGCCGGTCTTCGTGGCTTCGGCCTGCCGGGAGAGCGCGGCGACGAAGGTGTCGTGCACCTCGTCGGCGACCAGCACCCGGGTGGCGGCGGTGCAGTCCTGGCCCGCGTTGAAGTAGCCGGCCGCGGCGATGGCCTCGGCGGCGGCTTCGAGGTCGGCGTCGGCGAAGACGATCACCGGCGCCTTGCCGCCCAGCTCCAGGTGGACGCGCTTGACGTCGCCGGCCGCCGATTTCGCGACCTCGATGCCCGCGCGGACCGAGCCGGTGATCGACACCATCGCCGGGATGTCGTGCTCCACCAGCGCGCGGCCGGTGTCGCGGTCACCGCAGACCACGTTGCACACACCCGGCGGGAAGAATTCGCCGGCGATCTCGGCCAGCAGCAGCGTCGACGCCGGGGTCGTGTCGGACGGCTTGAGCACGACGGTGTTGCCGGCGGCGAGCGCGGGCGCGATCTTCCAGATGGCCATGAGCAGCGGGTAGTTCCACGGCGTGACCTGGGCGCAGACCCCGACCGGCTCACGCCGGACGAAGGAGGTGTGGCCTTCCAGGTACTCGCCGGCCGAGCGGCCTTCGAGCACGCGCGCGGCGCCGGCGAAGAACCGCACCTGGTCCAGGACCATGGGGATTTCCTCGGCCATCGTCAGCGCCACCGGCTTGCCGGTGTTCGCCGACTCGACGCGGACGATCTCCTCGGCGCGGGCTTCGAGCGCGTCGGCGAGCTTGAGCAGCGCGAGCTGGCGCTGCGCGGGGGTCGTCGCGCGCCAGCTCTCGAACGCGGTCGCGGCGACCTGCAGCGCGTTGTCGACGTCTTCGGGCCCGGCGATCGGCGCGGTGCAGTACGGGCGCCCGGTGACCGGATCGATGATCTCCGCCGTCCGGCCCGACTTCGACTCGACGTACGCGCCGCCGACGTAGTGCTTCAGCTCTTGCACGGTGACTCCTCGGTGCGTCGGAGGCTAAAACATATAAGTCCATATGTAATAGGACAAGAGGATCGGGCAAGATTGGTGCGAACGGGTAGTCGGACGGCTGAAGGGTCACGATGCGCAAGGGCATGTCGCACAGCGCGCGGTCCGCCATGTTCGCGCCGCTCGGCCAGGTCGGCCGCGCGGAAGCAGTGGCGGCCCGGCTGGTCGACGCCATCACGCTCGGCCTGCTCGCCGACGAAGAGCAGCTGCCCAGCGAAGCCGACCTGGCCGCGCAGTTCGGCGTCTCGACCGTGACGGTCCGGGAGGCGCTCGTGGCGCTGCGGCAGCAGGGGCTCGTCGAGACGCGGCGGGGACGCAGCGGCGGCAGCTTCGTCCGCGCACCGGCCAACCCGCCGTCGGACGCCTGGCGCGAACGGCTGCGCGAAGTGTCGCTGTCGGACCTGCGGGACGTCGGGGACCACTACCTCGCGATCGCCGGAGCGGCCGCGAAGCTGGCTGCCGAACGCAGCTCGCCGGAGGACGTCGCCCGGCTGCGGCTGGCCACCGACGACCTCCGCACGGCGCAGGGCATCGACTTCACGCGCGCCGAGCGGCAGTTCCACCTCGAGGTCGCGGCGGCCGCGCAGTCGCCGCGGCTCACGCACGAAGAGGTTCACCTGCAGAGCGAGCGCGGCGGGCTGCTGTGGCTGCCACTCGGCCCGCACGGCACGCAGGCGCACGCCGAGCACGCGGCGATCACCGCCGCGATCGACGCCGCGGACGGCGAGCTGGCCCGCAAGCTCACCGAGGAGCACATCCTCGGCGCGCTCGACCGGCTCGCGGACGTGCACCTCGATCTGCTCGCCCCGTACTCTGCCGATGATTCCTGATCCGGTCACGGCCGAAGGGCTTCGCGGCAGCGGCACGCGGCCCGCTTTCGCCCGGATCGGAATTCCGGCACAATCCGCGCATCGAGGTGAGCACCGTGAACGACACCCGCACGCTGACCGGCGACGAGGTCGTCGAGCAGGTCTCGGCGTTGGTGGAAGGCGTCTTCGGACGCCTGAAGCCGCTGCTGGCGGCGGCCGAGTCGGTGCTGGCGGAGGACCCGGCCGCGGCGGCGCTGCACCGGATCCGCCCCCAGGTCACCGAGGCGCTCGGCGGCCTGATCATCGGCGCGGGCTTCGTCAGCGCGCCGCAGGTGCTGACCGATTCGGAGCTCGGCTTCGAATGGTGGACCCGCTCGGGTGACGAGCCGCCGTCGCAGCTGTTCATCAGCCTCGACCCGGGCAGCGAGAACTTCCTCGACTACACGCGCCAGTCGTGGTTCACCGTCCCGCGCGACACCGGGCGCCGGCACATCAACGGCCCGTACGTCGACTACCTCTGCACCGACGAGTACACGCTGACGTTCACGGTCCCGGTGCTCCGCGGCGGGTCGTTCGCGGGTGTCGTGGGCGCGGACGTCTACGTGCGCGAATTCGAGCGGGCGGTCCGGCCCCGGTTGCGTGCGCTCGGCCGGGGCGCGGCGCTGGTGAACGCGCAGGGCCGCGTGATCGTGTCCAACAGCGTCCGGCAGCCGACGGGCTCGCTGGTGCGCGAGGTCGACGTCCCGGCCTGGTGGTCGGCGGGTGCGGAACCGGAACCGGGCCTGCGGCGCTGCGGGGACTCGCCGATCATGCTCGTGAGCTAGGTCTGCAGCGCGACCCAGAGTTCCGCTCGCACGCCGGGTGAGTCGAGGTCGCGGCCGAGCAGCTCGCCGGCCTTGCGGATGCGGTTGCGCAGCGTGTGCCGGTGGACGCCCAGGCGGGCCGCCGCGACGTCCCAGTGGCCGTGGTGCTCCAGCCAGCAGCGCAGCGACTCGACGAGGTCGCCGCGGCCGGCCTCGTCGTGGCGGCGCAGCGGGGCGAGCAAGCCGTGCGCAAACGCTTGCGCCACCGTCGGATCGATGAGTGACAGCAGGCCGCGGCCGGTGTGCTCGGCCGCCGAGACGAGGATCTTGCCTTCGGCCTCCGCGGCGCGTGCCGCCAGCTCCGCCTGCTCCAGCCCGGCCGCGAAGTCCCCGGGCGAGACGGGGCCCGCCACCCCGCCGTGCAGGCCGCCGATGCGCACGGCCGCCTCGGCCGCCGTGTCGACCACCGTGCCCGAGCCGAAAACGACCACCGACGAGCCGGACCGCGCCGCGAACACGTCGCCGTCCAGCGCATCGAGCAGCTTGCGCCGCGCCGCGGGCGCCCCGAGGAACACCAGCACCGACCACGGCGGCTCCGGCGGCTCGGCCCCGGTCACGGTCAGCACGCGCACCGCCAGCTCGGCCTGCCCGCCGGCCAGCAGCTCGACCAGCCCGGTACGCAACGCCTGCCGGGCCGCCGCCTGGGCGCGATCCTGTTCCAGTGCCAGGGAAAGCACCGACACCGCCGTGTTGACGATGTGCCGTCCCGCGGTGTCGAGCGATGCCTCGGTACCCACTGCGAGTACCCGGCGGGTGCCGGTGTCCAGCGTCTGCAGCACGACTTCCTGCCCGTCCAGCGCGAAGACCCGGGTGCCGGTGCGAAGGCGCTCCAGCTCTTCGTGCAGCGAAGAGCCGTACGCTCGCGCGCTCGCCGGAGCCGCTTCGGTGACGGTGGTGCGTTCCAGCAGCAGGACCCAGCCGTCGACCAGCTTCGCCAGCTTCCGCACCACCCCGGCCGGGCCACCCTTGCCGACCGCCGTGCGGGTCAGCTCCTGCTGGGCGCGGCCGATCCGGACCGTCGTCGCGTACTCGTCGGCCGCGACCGCCCGCGACACCGCGCGGGTGATCGCGATGAACGGCGTCTTCCTCGGCACCTCCAGCACCGGGAGCCCCACTTCGGCCGCGGTCGCCACGAGCGAGCGCGGCACCTCGTCGTGACTCAGGCCGACGCCGAAGCCGAGCCCGGCGACGCCGGCCTCGACCAGCCGGCGCACGTAGGCCGGTGACGTCTGTTCGTCCAGGGCCAGTCCGGTGGTGAGCAGCAGCTCGCCGCCTTCGAGGAAGGCCTGCGGGTCGGTCAGCTCGGTCGGGTGGACCCAGCCGATGGGCCGGTCGAGGAAGTCGTCACCGGTCAGCACCCGCAGCCCGAGCGGGCGCTCGGCGGCCAGCCCGGCCAGCGTGAGTGCCATAACGGCCAATCCTACGCGCCTTTTTGTACGGAACGGCCAGCTGACGGCCGCCGTCCCGGGACTCATCCTGAGGACGTCCACCGACTTCGCAAGGAGCACGCCGTGACCGCAAGCACCACCGCCGAGCCGCAGGCCCCGGCACCCCGGCAGCGCAGGCTGCGCACCGAGATCCCCGGCCCCGTCTCGCGCGAGCTGCAGCAGCGCCGCGTCGACGCCGTCGCGGCCGGGGTCAGCTCGGTGCTGCCCGTCTACGTCACCTCGGCCAGTGGCGGCCTGCTCACCGACGCCGACGGCAACGTGCTGATCGACTTCGGCTCCGGCATCGCGGTGACCAACGTCGGGCACTCCGCGCCGGCGGTCGTCGACCGCGTCCGCAAGCAGGCCTGCTGGTTCACCCACACCTGTTTCATGGTCACGCCGTACGAGGGCTACGTCGAGGTCTGCGAAGCACTGGCCGAGCTGACGCCGGGCGACCACGCGAAGAAGTCGGTGCTGTTCAACTCCGGCGCCGAGGCCGTCGAGAACGCCGTGAAGATCGCGCGGGTGGCGACGGGGCGCCAGGCCGTCGTCGTGTTCGACCACGCCTACCACGGCCGCACCAACCTCACGATGGGCATGACCGCGAAGTCGGTGCCCTACAAGCACGGCTTCGGCCCGTTCGCGCCCGAGGTCTACCGCGTGCCGGGTTCGTACCCGTTCCGCGACGGCCTGTCCGGCCCGGAAGCGGCCGCGCTGGCCATCGACCGGATCGAGAAGCAGATCGGCGGCGACCAGGTGGCCGCGGTCGTCCTGGAGCCCATCCAGGGCGAAGGCGGGTTCATCGAGCCCGCGCGCGGCTTCCTGCCCGCGATCGCGGCGTGGTGCCGCGACAACGGCGTCGTCTTCGTCGCCGACGAGGTCCAGACGGGCTTCTGCCGCACCGGCTCCTGGTTCGCGTCCAGCGACGAGGACGTGGTGCCGGACCTGATCGCGACGGCGAAGGGCATCGCCGGCGGCCTGCCGCTGTCGGCGGTCACCGGCCGCGCCGAGCTGCTGGACGCCGTCGGCCCGGGCGGCCTCGGCGGCACCTACGGCGGCAACCCGATCGCCTGCGCCGCCGCGCTCGGCTCGATCGAGACGATGAAAACCGAGGATCTCGCGTCGTCGGCGAAGCGCATCGAAGGGGTCGTCCTGCCGCGGCTGCGCGCGCTGGCGTCGGAGACCGGCGTGATCGGGGACGTTCGCGGACGCGGCGCGATGCTGGCTGCGGAATTCGTGAAGCCCGGCACCACCGAGCCGGACGCCGACCTCACCAAGCGTGTCGCGGCGGCCTGCCACCGGGCCGGCGTGGTCGTGCTGACCTGCGGCACCTACGGCAACGTCGTCCGGCTGCTGCCGCCGCTGTCCCTGTCCAACGACCTGCTCGACGAGGGCCTTTCGGTCCTCGAGCACGCTGTCCGCACGGAGGCTCGCGCATGACTTTCCCCTTCTGGGTCGCCGGCAAGCCGGTGACCGCCGGTGCGACGGCCACGATCCGCCACTCTTTCGACGGATCTTCGGCGGGCTCGCACTTCGTTCCCTCGGCGGCGGACGTCGAGGCCGCGGTGCAGGCGGCGGCCGACGTCGCCGACGAGTTCGCGACGCTGCCCGCGCACGTCCGCGCCGGGGCGCTGGACCAGGTGTCCCGGGCGCTGGGTGAGCGGTCCGAAGAGATCGCTTCACTGATCACGGCCGAGTCGGGCAAGCCGCTGAAGTGGGCGCGCGGCGAGGTCGGGCGCGCGGTGTCGACGTTCCGCTGGGCGGCCGAGGAGGCCCGCCGGTTCTCCGGCGAGCTGCAGCGGCTGGACACGGACCCGGGCGGCACCGGACGGCTGGCGCTGGTGCGCCGGGTGCCGCGCGGCCCGGTGCTGGGCATCACGCCGTTCAACTTCCCGCTGAACCTGGTGGCGCACAAGGTGGCGCCGGCGATCGCGGTGGGCGCGCCGATCGTGCTGAAGCCCGCGCCGGCGACGCCGCTGACGGCGTTGCTGCTCGGCGAGATCCTGGCGTCGACGGACCTGCCGGCGGGGTCCTGGTCGATCCTGCCGGTGGACAACGAGACGTCGTCGCGGCTGGTGGAGGACCCGCGGCTGCCGGTGGTGTCGTTCACCGGCTCGGTGCCGGTGGGCTGGGCGATCCGCGACCGCGTACCGCGCAAGCACGTGGCCCTGGAACTGGGCGGCAACGCGGCCGTGCTCGTTTGTCCGGATTGGACGGATCTGGACTTCGCGGCCCAGCGCATCGCGACGTTCGCGATGTACCAGGCGGGGCAGTCGTGCATCTCGGTGCAGCGGGTCTACGCGCACTCGTCGGTGTACGACGCGTTGGCCGAGAAGGTGCTTTCGCAGGTTCGTGCACTGCGGACGGGCGACCCGCGCGAGGAGGGCGTGGACGTGGGCCCGCTGATCAACGTCGACGCCGCTTCCCGGGTTTCGTCGTGGATCTCGGCGGCGGTGGCTTCGGGCGCCCGCCTGCTGACCGGCGGCGGCCAGTCGGGGGCGACGGTGGAGCCGACAGTGCTGGCGGACGTCCCGGAGGACGCGTCGGTGATGGCGGACGAGGTGTTCGGCCCGGTGGTTTCCCTGGTCCGGGTGCCCTCGGTGGCGGAAGGCGTGCGACGGATCAACGCGTCACGGTTCGGCCTGCAGGCGGGCGTGTTCACCCGCGACGTGCCGACGGCGTTCGAGGTATCGGCGGCGCTGCACGTGGGCGGGGTGATCGTGGGGGACGTGCCGAGCTTCCGCGCGGACCAGATGCCGTACGGCGGAGTGAAGGACTCGGGAGTGGGCCGCGAAGGCCCGGCGGCGGCGATGGCGGACTTCACGGAGGAGCGCGTAACGGTGCTGACGGGGTTGACGCTGTAAGCAGGTGTGAGACCGCTGATCCTGCTCGACGTGGACGGCCCGCTGAGCCCGTGGGCGGCCCCGCGCCACGCGAAGCCTGCCGGCTACGTCGAGCACCCGCTGCGGCTCTCCCGCTGGAGCCGCAAGCGGCTGCGGATCTGGCTCAACCCGGCACACGGACCCGAGCTGCTCGCCCTGGCCGGTACCGCCGACGCGGAACTGGCCTGGGCGACCAGCTGGGAACACCGGGCGAACCGCCAGGTGGGCTCAGCGATCGGGCTGCCTCTGTTGCCGGTGGTGGAGTTCCCGGGGCCGCAACCGGCGTGGAAGTTCGGCCCGGTGGGCCGGTTCGCGGCGGGCCGCCCGCCGGCCTGGTTCGACGACGACTTCGACCTGTTCCCGGCCGCGCGCACCGCGTTCCTGGACCGCCGCGCGGGCCTGCCGACCGAGCTGATCCCGGTCGACGCGCACACCGGCTTGCCGGACGAGCACTTCGGCCACCTCCAAGCCTGGCTGAGTGGCCTGTGACCCTGCCCCGCCGGGGATCCCGGCTGACGGCACGGTCTACCGCTGGACGGTCCGTCGCAAGCCGGCGTATGCGCGGTGACTGGGCGCGACGATGACCTTGGCGGTCGACCTCGCCCAGCGGCCGGGCGCCACCCTGGTCGTGGCCACCGGCCGCCCGCGACCGGGCAACTGGCTGCACCTGCCCGCCGAGCGGTCAGGCCGGCCGGAGCCGCCGAGGCCATCCACGCCGCGCTGACCGGCGGCTTCGACTTCACGATCCTGGCAGGATCTCCGTCAACGCGGCGTGTGCCTCGACCAGCGAAGGGCCGTACCAGGTGAGGTGGCGGCCGGAGACCAGGACGTACCGCGCGTCCGGGAAGTGGTCCGGGCCGTCCTGCTCCGTGAACAGGTACGGCTCGTCCGGCAGCACCAGCAGATCCGCGTCCGCCGCCAGGTGCGCGCGCAGTTCCTCCACGTCCGGTCGCGGGTACCGCTCCTCCGAAGCCGCGTACACGTTCGCCACCCCGACGCGGCGCAGGACGTCGCCCGCGAACGTGTCGCGGCCCAGGACGATCCAGGGCTTGCGCCACACCGGGACCACCGCGTGGAACCGCACCGGCCGGACCTCGCGCCAGATCTCCTCCGCCGTCACCAGCCAGTCCGGCTCCGCCAGCTCGTACGCCTGCGTCAGGATCCGGCGCAGCGAGCCCAGCGCCGCCGGGACCGAGGCCGCCGCGGCCATCACCCACACGGGAATCCCGTTGGCGCGCAAGCGTTCCACGTCGTCGGCGCGGTTCTCCTCCGCGTTCGCCAGCACGAGGTCGGGCGCCAGGTCCAGTACCCGGTCGAGCTTCGGGTACTTCGAGCCACCCACCCGCGGGACGTCCAAAGTGGACGGGTGCGTGCAGTAGTCCGTCGCGCCGGCGAGCCGGCCGGGCGCGCTGACCTCGACCGCCTCCGTCAGCGACGGCACCAGCGACACGACCCGGGAAGCCGGGCCGCGCAGCGGAACCGGCTCGCCGAGATCGTCGACCAGGGACGTCATGCGCGTTCGAACGACACCTTCCGCTTCTCGACGTCCACCGCGGTCAGCCGTACCGCGATCCGCTCGCCCGCGGTCAGCTTCTCCCCCGCGCACTTCGCCATCACGGTCGGGTCCTCGACCAGGATCTCCGCTTTGTTCTCGTCCGCGCGCAGCACGACCGCGCTGAACTCGCCGCCGATGTGCTCGGCCAGCACCCACGCCTCGACCTGGTCGATGCACGCCCGCTCCACCTTCGCGGCGAGCGTGTCGGACGCCGTCATGCGATCCGGGACGTCGGCGAGCGCCGCCCGCACCCACTCCGGGACCTCGCGCCCGGCCGAGACGGCGAGACAGATCTCCGTCGCGAACCGGTCGACCAGCCGCCGGATCGGCGCCGTGACGTGCGCATACGCACCGCCGATACCCGCGTGCGTGGTCAGCGGCGGCAGTTCGCCGTCGAACGCCGTGTAGCCCGCGCCGCGCAGCAGCCGCGTCGTGTCGGCGTAGAGCGCCATCGACGCCGGCTGGCCGGGGTCCAATCGCGACAGGAACTCCGAAACGGTCGTCTCCGGCGCCCACGGGATGCCCAGCGCGTCGGCCGAGCGGCGCAGCCAGTCGACGGCCTCCGGCTCCGGATCGGGCAGCGTGCGCAGCACGCCGACTCGGGCGTCGAGCATGATCCGCGCCGCCGCCATGCCGGTGAGCAGCGAGATCTCGGCGTTCCACGCGTCGACGGCGGTGCGCGGGCGCCGGGCGAGCACCCAGCCGCCGTCCGGGTCGCCGGTGATCTCCTGCTCCGGCAGCTGCAGCTCGACGGCGCCGCGCCGGACGGCCAGCTCGCGCCGCCGCCGTCCCAGCTCGGGCAACGCGGCCACCGACGGGTGCGGACGCCCCGCGTCGAGGGCGGCCTGCACGGTTTCGTAGTCGAACTGTTCGGTCGACCGGACGAGCGCGCGGCGGACGCGCGTCGCCGTCGGCTCGCCCGCTTCGTCGGTCTCGATCGTCCAGAGCACCGCGGGCCGGACCTCGCCGGGCAGCAGGCTCGCCGCGCCCTCGGACAGCACCGGCGGGTGCAGCGGGACGTTCCCGTCGGGCAGGTAGAGCGTCTGCCCGCGCAGGCGCGCCTCGCGGTCGAGCGCGCCGCCGGGCGGGACGAACGCGGCCAGGTCGGCGATCGCGTAGTGCACCCGGAAGCCCCGCGCGGTCTTCTCGACGACCATCGCCTGGTCGAGGTCCTTCGCGCCGGGCGGGTCGATGGTGACCAGCGGCAGGTCCGTGGCGTCCTCGCGCGGCTCGGTCGAGGGATCGAGCACCGCCGCTTCCGCCTCGGCCAGCACCTCGGGCCCGAACGACTCCGGCAGCGAGAACTCGGCGCGCAGGGGGCCGAAGTCCCCGCCCGCCGAGTGTGTCCTGATCACGAGGGGAGGCACCCCCCAACCCTAACCCCGGACGGGGCCGATGATCGCCCGATCGGGCGCGGGCCGGTCGGGTGTACGTTGCTCGGCAATAATGAAAACCGTCTTCATTGCCAGAAAGGACTCCCCGCGTGAAGATCGCGTTCGTCGGCAAGGGTGGTAGCGGCAAGACCACGCTGTCATCGCTGTTCGTCGCCTACCTCGCCGACGCCGGCCTGCCGGTGCTCGCCATCGACGCCGACATCAACCAGCACCTCGCGGTGGCGCTCGGCGCGACCGAGGAGGAAGCGCTCGCGTGGCCGACGCTGGGCGACAACATGGCGCTGATCAAGGACTACCTGCGCGGCGACAACCCGCGGATCCCCGACGCGGCGTCGATGATCAAGACGACGCCGCCGGGCCGCGGGTCACGGCTGGTCCGGCCGTTCGAGGACAACCCGGTGTTTTCCGCCTGCTTCCGGCAGCTGGGCGGCGTCCGGCTGGGCGTCACCGGGCAGTTCGACGAGGACGACCTCGGCGTCAAGTGCTACCACTCGAAAGTGGGGGCGGCTGAGCTGCTGCTGAACCACATGGTGGACGTCGAGGGCGAGTACGTCGTCATGGACATGACGGCGGGTGCCGACGCGTTCGCTTCGGGGCTGTTCACGCGGTTCGACGTGACGTTCCTGGTGTGCGAGCCGACGGTCCGGAGCGTGGGCGTGTACCGGCAGTACGCGGACTACGCGCGTGACTTCGGCGTGCGGCTCGTGGTGGTGGGCAACAAGGTGACCGACGCGGAGGACGTCGAGTTCCTGCAGGAGCAGGTCGGCGAAGCGCTGCTGGGCTGGCTGTCGGCGTCCAGGCACGTCCGCGCGGCGGAGCGCGGCACGGCCCGCCCGATCACGGAGCTGGAGCCGCGCAACCGGGAGACGCTGGCGGCGATGCGGGCGACGGTCGACGCCGAGCAGCGCGACTGGGCGCGCTACCAGCGTCAAGCCGTCGAGTTCCACTTGCGCAACGCACGGGCGTGGGCCGGAGCCGACCTGGCGTCCCAGGTCGACCCGGAGTTCGTCCTGGGCCCGCGGCTGCCGGTCTAGTCGCCGTTCCAGTCGGCGTCGGCGGCGTCGGCCTGCCGGGTGCGTTCCTTGGCGATGTCGAGCGCCCGCCGCGCGGTGGCCTCGTCGGGGTAGGGCCCGAGGAGGTCGACGCCGCGGCTGCGTTCGAGGTGCTCGACCTGGTGGGTGCGGGTGTTGTAGTACCACCCCTGGTCGGGATTCGGATCTTTGGCCATGAGGTTAGGTTCGCACCCGGCGGCCCGCCTGTCAGCGCTTGTACCGGTACGGGATTTCGGTGGGTTGCCCGGTGGGGCCGAAGTCCTGCGGTTCTTCGGGCTGCTGGGGCTGGTCGGGGAACTCGTCGAACCACCCGCGCGGGGTGCCGCGAGGCGGAGTGGCGGGCTCTTGCCGCGAGGGTTGCGGGAGGGGCGCTTCCCGCCCGGGGAAGACGGGCCGAGCCTCGGCAGGTGGCACGGGCGGTACGGTGCCGGGCCCCGGGAAGACCGGCCGCGCCGGGGCGGCGTGCCGAGTGGGGAAGGGTGACGGGGTGGATTCGGGCCCGGGGAAGACGGGCTTGGACCGCGCGGGAGCGGTCGGCGGAGGCGGGACTGGACTCCAGGGCGGGTTGGCCACGGGCGGGGGTTGGACCGCCGACGGCGGCCCGACAGGCGGCTGGGCCTGGGCGGGCGGCTGGGCCGCGTTCGGCTGGGGCTGAACGGGCGGCTGCTGAGCCGCGGGCGGCTGGGCCTGAACGGGCGGCTGCTGAGCCGCGGGCGGCTGGGCCTGAACGGGCGGCTGCTGAGCCGCGGGCGGCTGGGCCTGAACGGGCGGCTGCTGAGCCGCGGGCGGCTGGGCCTGAACGGGCGGCTGCTGGGCCGCGGCTGGCATGGCCTGGACGGGAGGTTGGACCGCGGGCGGCTCGACGTGGGCGGGCGGTTGCTGAACTGCGGGTGGCTGGGCCTCAACGGCCGGTTGCTGAGCCGCCGGTGACTGGTGCTGGATCGGCGCCTGCTGCGCAGCCATGGCCGACGGTTCGGACTGAACCGGCGACTGCTGCACAGCCGAGGGCGACTCGGGCCGAACCGGCAGCTGAGGCTGAACTGCGGGCGGCTGAGAGTGCGCCTCAGCAGGCGGCTCGGGCTGGGCCGACGACGGCGGAACCGCAGGCGGCTGCGCCTGCACCGGCGACTCCGGCCGGACTGCCGGCGCCAGGGGCTGGATAGGCGGCGGGGCCTGCGCCGCGGAGTGCGGCTGCCCCGGCTCGTGCTGGGCAACGGCAGCCGGTGACTGGAGCTGGCTCGCTGGCTCAGACTCCGCCGCGGAGGGCGACTCAAGCCCACCCGGCTCCTGCTGCGCGACCGCAGTCGGCGACTGCGACTGGCTTCCCGGCTCAGGCTCCACCGCGGAGGTCGGCTCAAGCCCACCCGGCTTCTGCTTCACAACGCCAGCCGCCGGCTGAGGCTGCGCCACGGAGGGCTGGGGCGGCTCTTGGTGCGCAACCGCACCAGACGGCGACTGCAGCTGGCTCGCCAGCTCAGGCTCCGCCGCGGTGGGCAACTCAGGGTCGCCCGGCTGCCGCTGCCCAACCGCAACAGGCGACTGGGGCTGAGTAGGCTGCTGCGGCTCCGCCGCGGACGGCGGCCCGGCGGGCTGGGGCAATTCTTGGTGCGCGACCGCACCAGGCGGTTGGGGCTGCCCCGCCGACTCAGGCTCCGCCGCGGAGGGCGGCTCAAGCCCACCCGGCTCTTGCTGCACAACGCCAGCCGGCGCCTGCGGCTCCGCCGCGGAAGGCGGCTCCGCCGCGGAGGGCGGCTGTTGGTGCGCAACCTCACCAGGCGACTGTGGCTGACCCGCCGGCTGGGACGCAGCCCCGGCGGGTCCTTGCGGCTGCGCCTGGACCGTCTGCTGGCTCTGCGCCTCCACCGAAGGCAGCGACTCAATCGGCTCCTGTACCGCCTCCCCCGGCTGCGATTCGGCCACCGCCTGCTGTCCCGACGGCTGCCCCTTGGCCTCTCCCGGTGCCTGAGGCCCCGACCCGGCCTGCGGCTGTGACTCAACCGGCGACTCACCGGTCGGTTGTCCATGCGCCTCTCGCGATTGCACCGCGCCCGGCAGCGAACTCGGCGCCTGCGGAACCTCCGCAGATGGCCGATCCTCAGCCGTATCCGGCTCCGGGCCGACCAGCTGGGCTCCCACTGGCTCGGACCCAGCAGTCGCCTCCGGGGCGATGGGTGCCGCCTGCTCTGCCGCGGGCTCCTGCGCGACGGGCAATTCCTGACCGCCGGATACACCCGCTGGGCGCTCCGGGGCTTCCGGCGACTGCGCGCCAGGAGGAAGCGAGGCCGATGGCGGAGTCACCGCCGCCTGCGGCATGGTCGGCGGCCCAGGCTGGAAGTCCGGCGCGACCGGATGGATCGGCTTGTCCGCGGCCGGTTCCGCTGCCGTCTGGACTGCATCCTCCGTGGCCGGACCTTCGGCGGCCCCGGCCGATGACTCCGGGCCCGGCTCATGCCACGCCACCGCACCATGCGGCACTGCCTCATGACGAGGCTGCTCAGGGCCCGCCTCGCCCCACGCCGCCTCACGACGAGGCCGCTCCTCAGCCGCCGGCGGCTGGGCGCCCGACCACGTACCCGGCTCCGGCGCCGCGTGACGAGGACCCGCCTCCCACGAAACCGGCGCCTGCGGCACCGTCCGCCACACCGGGGCCGGGCCGATGTTCATCGGTGCCGGGGCCTGGCCCGGCGGCGCTCCCGGCGGGGGCGGCGAAGGACGGGCCGACGGCTTCGGGATCGGGTCCAGGCACGACACCAGCACCGACGTGTTCTCCGGGTCCTCCACCTTCCGGCCACTGCGCTCGCGGTACACCATCTCGCCGTCGGCGTCCATCTCCACCAGGTAGCCCGCCTCCGCGAGCTGTTCCTCGTCGAGGTCCGCCAACCTCTCGTACCTCGACGGCACCACCCGGTAGATCGGCCACGCCAGCGAAGCGTGCTCCGCGTGGAACTGCGCCAGCAACGCCGCCATCTGCTGCTGCCACGGCAGCGACATGCCCTCCGCCAGCGAGCGCGGCAGCACCACGTACCCCTGGTCCACGCCCGGGTAGCCCTGGCTCAGCTGGTCGGCCAGCGGGGTGCTCGACGCGGGACGTGCCGACTGCCTCGGCGGCTGGGGTGCGCCGAACAGCGCCGCCGGGTCCCGGGGCTCGCCCGCGCCGGACTTGCCTCGCCTGCCGAATTTGCGTCCCACGTGCTCATCCTCTGCCAGTACGCGGCCGCCTGCTCGGGGAAGGAGCCGCGACGTCGGGTGAATCGGCCGAATAGGGCTCTCCACCCATGCTAAACGCCGGGACGGACCGCCTGCGGCACCACTTCGGCCTCGTCGAACGAGAACGCCCGCGTGTGCACCGGCACGCCGGTCTGCTGGGCCTCGACGACCTTGCCGTCGCCCAGGTACATCATCACGTGGTGGATGCTGTTCGGGTCCGCCGGGTCCGTGGCCAGGAAGATCAGGTCACCGGGCTGGGCCTCGCGGACCGGCAGCAACGCGCCCGCGTGGTACTGGTCACGGGACACGCGCGGCAGGATGATCCCGGCCGCCTCGTACGCCCGGAGCATCAGGCCGGAACAGTCGTACGAGTCCGGCCCCGTGGCGCCCCACACGTACGGCTTGCCCTGTTCGCCCAGCGCGAAGCTGATCGCCTTCCCCGCCGCCTGGCTCGGCGGCAGCAGCCGGCCGAGCCCGGTGCCGCAGGCGACGACGTCGACGACCTGCCCGACGTTCTCCACCAGCGTCGCCGCCATCGGCTCCCACTTGTGGTAACGGTCCGGGAAGCCCGAGCGCTCGACGGCCTGCGCCGCGTCGCCGGGACGCTTGTTCTCCCAGTCCGGCACCGCCAGCAGCACGTCGTAGAACTTGTTGACCTCGTACGTCGGGTCGGTGACCTGCGCCTCCGACCCCCAGCCCATCGACGGGCGCATCTGGAAGATGCCGAGGGAGTCGCGGTCGCCGTAGGTCAGGTTGTGCAGCCCCGACTCGGTCATGCCGGCCTGGATCGCGACCTGCCACGCGCGGGGTGCCAGCGACCGCTGCTTGCCGATCGAGACGATCAGCGCGACGATCCCGCGCTGCTCGTCGTCCAGCTTCGACGCGTCGACCGTGCCGCGCTCGCCCTCGCCCGGCTGGGTGGGCCCGACCGAGGCGTCGCAGCTCATCAGCGACACGCCGCGGGCCTGCGCCTGCTGGTTGTCGATGACGACCTTGGCGGCGACCGCGGTCACGACCAGCGCGCCGATCGCGACGAACACGACCAGCCCCAGCCACAACCCCAGCCGCCGCACGATCAGCTCGCCTGGTCGTAGTCGGCGACGCGCCAGCCCGCGTTGGTGTTCACGACCGTGATGGACAGCTTCGGCCCGTCGGTCGGGATCGTCAGCTGCACCGAACTGGTGTAGGACGTGCCGACGACCGGCTCACCGGTGACCTTCGTCGCCGGGATGTTCGCCGGGTCGACCGACGCCATCACCGGCAGGTACTCCTCCGTGGTGAAGGGTTTCAGCTTGGCCAGCCACTGCTCGGACGTGATGCCGGCCGGGTGGTCGACCCAGGCCGCGGCCCACTGCTTGGCGACGCGGATCGCGTCGCCGTTCGGGGCCGCGGTCGTCGGGGTGACCAACGGCGCGGACAGCCGCGTCGGCAGGTTCGACGTCGGCACCGGCGCCGCGACGCCCGGCGGTGCCGATTGGAGGGAGGTCGTGGCCGTGCCCGTCGGCAGGGCCGCCTTGGCCGGTGGCTTGCCGACCACCTTCGGCAGCACGATGCCGAGCGCGGTGATCAGGATGGCGAGGATCACCAGCGCGCCGATGAGGTGCCGCGGCGAGCGCAGCGGCCAGCCCCACAGGCGGCGATAGACCGCGGCGCGGCCGCGGTTGGTGCGGATCGGCATCGGTCACCGCCCCATCACTTGGTCGGTGTCACGCGGTTCCTCACGGACCTCGATGCCCCGCGACGGCCGGTACAGCACGAACACGGGCTTGCCGGCGACGACCTCGGGGTCGACGCGACGCGGCTGGGCGCGCACACCCGGCGCCCGGGGCGCGTCCTGCGCCGGGTAGTCGCTGAAGCCGGACTCGGGCGCCCGCAGGTCGGACGGCACGACGACGGGCTCGGGCTCGTCGCTCCAGCGCCGGTCGGCCACCGGCGAGGTGTCGACGCGCCGGCTCTCTTCCCGCAGGGCCGGCCGCCCGCCGGGACCGACGACGACGAAGTCGCCGGGCTCCCCGTTGGCGGGGTTGTACTGGCCGAACACGGGTGCGCCGGGACGACCGCCCGCAGGCAGCGCGCCCGCGGAGCCGCCGCTGATGGCGCCCGGCCACGGCGCGCCGGACCAGGCCGCGGCCGGACGGGCCGCGCCGGAGCCGTTGTCGAGCCGCTGGGCGTTGGCGAAGATCGTGGCCTCCGGCCGGAACCGGCCGCCACCGGCGGTCGCGCCGAGCGGGCCGCGCTGCTCGCCGTCGACGACGTCGTCGGTTTCGCGGACGTGCTGCCAGAACTCGTCCTGCGGGGTCGGGCCGTTCTGCCCGCGCCGGAAGCGCGAGAAGATCCCGCCACCGGGCGACGGCACGGCGGCGCCGACCATGCTGACCGACATCTCGACCATCTGCCACAGCCGTCGCACCGGCCGCCCGACCATGAACAGCAGCACGGTGATCAGGCCGGCGAGAACCATCTGCGTGAGCATGTTCAGCGTGTTGCCGGCGTCGAAGATGGCCTGCAGCAGAAGCGCGTGCACGCCGGCGAGGACGGAGAGCACGACGAGGTTGAAGGCCACCCCGCCGGCGACCTTGAGCACGCGGCGCAGGATCTCCGGGTGCAGCAGGGCGATGAGCCCGATGAGCGGGGCGGTCAGGGCGAAGAGCCGGATGAGGACCTGCGCGAGCAGGACGCTGGCCTTGGCGAGGAGCTGGAAGAGCGAGTAGACGAGCGCCTGGCCGAGGGAGAGGAAGCCCGCCCCGGTGCGGCCGCCGGCCTCGCCGGTGAAGTAACCGGTGGCGGGGCCGAGCTTGGTGGAGATGTCTTTGTAGGCGTTCTTCTTGCCGTCGATGACGGACTGGTTCCCGTCGTCGCCGTTCACCAGCTGGTTGCGGGTGAACGCCTGCGCGTCCAGCAACGGCTTGCCGTACTGCTGCGCCTGCGGCGCCGAAGGTGTCCCGAACTCCCCGCGCAGCCAGTTGTCGTAGACGATCTGCGTGTGCAGCTGGGTGGGCAGGATGTCCCGGATGATCCGGTCGCCGCTGTCGTCGACGAACCCCGCCTGGATGTTCGTGGTGGTCTGGACGATCGCTTTGTCGATCGGATCGAAGTACCGCAGCATCGCGAGCGAGGACGCCGCCAGCCACACGCCGGCGAGCGCGTACAGCGCCCGTTTGCTGACGGCGGCCAGGTCACCGCGCCAGATGTTGCGGAAGAGCATGATCGAAAGGATCAACGCGACGAGGCCGAACAGCTGGGCGTAGATGTTGTTGTAGACCTTTTCGGCACCCGACTTCACCGCGTTGTAGATCGGGTTCAGCAGGCCGCCCTCGAGCACCGTGTAGTGCAGCGAGTTGGTCGCGCCGACGATGTTCTTGCCCAGGTTGAACAACTGGTTGCCACCCCAGGTGTCCAAAGTGGACCCAGCGGGTGTGAGGTTCAGCGCCGAGCAGTTCGTCTCGAAGGTGTTCCAGACCATGCCGGCGTAGCCGTAGTCGATGTAGGCGCTGTTCGGCTCGCCGTGGCCCTCCGGCGGGTCGATCGCGCCGACCATGCCCGCCCCGGGACGCTCCGGGTTCGGCGCCTCGCCGCAGGCCGCCGCGTTCGCGGCCGGAGCCGTGGCGATGGCCTGCAGGCCGAGCACCAGCATGACGGCGAACATGGTCGCCTTGCGGCCCGGGACGCGGCGCGCCCGCGGGCCTTCCTTGATCCGGCGCTTGAGCGCATGCCATCCGGCGGCCAGCGTCAGCAGCACCGCCAACGTCAGCAGCGTGTTCATGCGGCACCCTCCGCGGTCGCCCGCGGGAGACGGCGGGGCTGCCCCGGATGACCGGGGCGGCTGCTACGGCTCCGGGCGGCGCTCATGCGGCGTCCCGGCCGGTGCCGCCCTTTCCGCCCGTGCGGGCCGGCTGCTGCCCGTGCCCGTTGCCGTTCGGGGACGGCTGGACGCCGCCCTCCACTTCGCCGGTCTCCGACGCCAGGGGGTCCGGGGCACCCAGCAGGTTCTCGTCCGCCAGGCCGACCTCCAGCTCCGCCGCCAGTTCGAAGTCCTGCTCCAGCTCGATGTCGTCCTCCGGTGGGACCGGGACGTACGGCTTCTTCTCCTCCGCCGGGAGCGCCAGCTCGTTGCCCGGACGCCGGGACGGCGCCGCGTCCTTCGAGCCCGGGGTCGTGTCCATGACCGCCCGGAGGTGGTCCAGGTGCGGCCCGGAGAAGTCGACGCGGATGCGCTCCACGCCGCCCGCGCCGTCGCCGAAGATGAACTGGCGCGGCTCCACGTCCCGCTGGAGGTCGCGCTGGCTGCCCGGGCGACGCCCCAACGCCGCCACCACCTGCTCGTACCCGACACCGACCGGCACCTTCAGCAGCCGCAGCGCGTCCGCCTGGGCGTCGTCGTCGTCGAGGCGGCCGACGAACACCGAGTCCAGCAGGGCCACGAAACCCTGGATCTTCAGGAAGTCCGCCGGGATCTGGGACGACAGCAGCACGCGGACGTTCCACTTCCGCGAGTCACGCGCGAAGCGGTTCATCAGCACGCGCCCGGTCGGGACCTCCGACAGGAAGAACGCCTCGTCGATCCAGACGCCCTTGCGCATCTCCTTCGGCTTCTCGTACACCGACCGCTGGGTCAGCCACGCCGCCAGGTTCAGCATCTCGACGCCGAGGCTCTCCGCGTCCGTCCAGTACTCGCGCGGGACGCCGTCCTTCGGCAGCGTCAGGCCCGCCATCGTCAAGACCGTCAGCCGGTCGTCGCGGGTCTCCGAGTACGGGTCCGCGTCCGTCTCCGGGATCAGCAGCGCCATCCGCTCGCGCATCTCGTCGAGGAAGTCCGCGACGACGCCCGCGTGCTCGTGGTGCTCCGACGAATCCCGGCGCAAGGCATCGATTACCTGGCCGGGATCCGCATCGAACCGGCCGCCGACCGCGCGGACCGCGCGCAGCAGCACGATCCGCGTCTGCGCCATCCGCGAGACCTCGTACGGCAGGACACCGGTGAGCACGTCCAGCACCAGACGACGCCGCGTGGCACCCGCCAGGGCTTTCTCGCGGCGCCACGAACGCTCCGGGTCGTCCTCGTCCATGAAGTGCTCGATCAGCGGCTCGGCGACCACCCGGTACGGGTTGAGGATCCCCGGCTGGGCGTTGAGCAGGTTGATCGGGCGGGCGTACGGCCGCAGCTCCGGCAGGTCGCACAGCCGCGACAGCGGGCCGGACGGGTCGAGGATCGTCCAGTTCGCCCCCGCGCGCAGCGTCTTGTAGACGATGCCACCGCCGAGGAACGACTTACCACCACCCAGACCCGCCACCATCGCGGTCAGGCCGGAGCCGTCGCGGATCTCCTGGGCCATCCACGGGTCCCACGCCACCGGGCGCCGCGTCGCCGTGCACGTCTCGCCGAGCAGGATGCCGCGGCGGTCGCCGACCTCCGCGGTCGCCGTCGGGACCGCCGCCGCCGCCCAGACCACCGAGCCGCGGCGCATGTAGGCCGCCGACGCCAGCGGCTCGCCCGGGATGAACTCCCGCGCCATCGCGTATTGCGCTTCGGGGTGCTCGATGGCGATCTTCGGCTTGTACAGGTCGAGCAGCTGCTGGGCCAGGCGCAGCGCGTCGCGCTCGGTCGGACCGGACACCGCCAGCCGCCACCACGAGCGCACGCGGGTGGCGAGCGCGGTGAAGCCCGACGTCATCTCGTCGTCGATCTCCAGCACGCGCCCGGCCTGCCGGGACAGCGATTGCGGCGGCTCCAGCTCGTGCTCGTCGGTGTAGTGCTTGACCTGCGAGCGGACCTTGTTCATCTGCCGCTGCAGCTCGCCGGCCACCTCTTCGGGGCGCCGGACGTAGATGCGCGCGGACACCTCGACCGCGGCGGGCAGCCGATCGGCGTGCTGGATCCACGGGTCGTCGACCTCGGGGATCTGCAGCCCGTGCATCTGCCCGACGGTCAGGATCGCCAGGTGCCGCGAGACGCCGGCGTTGGAGCCGGTGCGGCCGCGGACGGTGACCGTCGGCGCGTACGGCTCGGCGTAGAAGTCGGCGGCGTCGGTGAAGCTGGCCAGGTCCTCCGGCTCCCAGGCCGCGCCCGGCACCGCGGGCATGTTCCGCGGCGCGGGCAGGCCCAGCGAGCACGAGCGGTGCATCAGCCAGGACATCTCCTCGGCGTGCACCGGACGGCCTTCCAGCCCGGCGCTGCCGATGACCTGGTCGAGGTGCTCGACCTCGGAGTCCAGCGCGGTCAGCTCGGCGTCGACGGCCTCGGGCAGGATCTTGCGCAGCACCGGCGCGGCCCGTTCGACCGCGCGGTCGACCATGCGCCGCGTCTGCACCTGGACGCCCAGGTAGACCTCTTTTTCCGCCATCGAGCGGCCCATCAGCTGCTGCTGCTCGCCGATCAGGTAGTCGTCGAACGACAGCGCGCCCGGGACGTCGTCCGGGCGGCCGTGGGCGTTGTAGACGTGCGCCTCGGCCCACATCCGGATCGGGTACGGCCGGTTCGTCACGCGCAGGTGCAGCCAGCGGCCCTGCAGCTCGGCGTACTGGCCGGCGATGGCCGCGATGAGGTCGCGCCGCTGGGAGTCCGAGCGGAACGACCAGCGCTGCGGCGCCAGCCGGTACCAGGCGTAGACCTCGTAGCCCGTGCGGACCAGGTGCCCGTCGATGCTTCGCACCGCGATCGACGGGGTATACGCGGGTATCGCCTGCTCACCGGTCAGGCGCCGGGCCTTGCCGCCGGTCGAGCCGGGCCGCGGCGCGCGGACCTGCTCGGGTGGCTGCCACGCGCCCGCGTGCGCGTCCCGACCCCGTTTTCCTCGGCTACCGCCGCGACCGAACAACGACTACCTCCCGGCCCGGGCCGCGCTGCGGCCCCGGCGCGCTCGTGGTGTTCCCTGGACGACCCCGGCACCCGGCGGGCCGCCGTGGTGCTGGTACTGCCGCCTCCGCTTGTGCTTCGGCAGGGGGCGCTCGGCCCGTACCCGGACCCGGCTGGCGCTGACGGCGCCGCCGGTGCCCGTGGTCACCTCTCTGGGGGTGTTCAGCTCGCGCCCGGCCATCGCCACGACGGTGCCCAGCGGGCGCTCGTGACTGATCTTGGCCGTGAGCAGCCGGGTGATCACGATGGTGGCGACGAACGCCCACGCCGTCGAGAAGAACCCGAAGCTCCACCCCGCCCAGCGCTCGATGCCGAGCACGACGAAGAACGCCGGGATGCCGATGAGCCACGCGACGTAACGGGCTCGCCAGGGAAAAGTCGCTTTCGGCGGGCCGAGCCAGACGGCGTCGACCCGGTAGACCTCGTCATCAGTCCTGATGCGCACGCCGTCCGCCTCAGCCGGTGAACAGGCCGGCGATCCACTGGCCCACGTTCACGCCGGCGCCGCTGACGGCCAGTCCGATGATCGCGAGCGCGATGACCACGCCGGCCAGGCGCCGCATGACGCCCGCGTTGTCGCCCTTGCCACCGCCCAGCCAGAGGAGCAGGAGGGCGACGGACAGCAGCACCAGGGGGATGATGTTGTCGAGCAGCCACTGGCGCACGTTTCCGGTGCCCAGCTGGCCGCCGGCCGCCAGCGTGTCGAGGGTGGTCAAGGTCGTCATCGCGATACTCCCGGTGCGCGGTGGGGCCCGCGCGGTTCTGGCTCAGGCGGTGCTTCGAACAACATCATGGAGGCTACGAGGGGTAGTGGTCAAAGCGCGCTGTGTAGACGACGGCTGGCTTGTCAACCGGTGTGGCGCGCACGGCACACGAAAACTCCACGCCCACCATCATCGCGGCAAGGGCCCTCGGGTTAAAGCCCGGGCACCCATACTTCTCAGTGTGCTGACGAACTCACCCCATTGCCCGGGATTTGCTCACTGTGGGTACTGGCTCCGAGGCCGTTGTGCGGCCCCGGACAGTGTGACATGACCCGATCGGCCCCGTCGCGCGAGTCCGGTCGGTGACCGCCGATCGGCCGGTCCACCGCCATGTCGATCTTGACGACGTCCGCGGTCCGTCACCGGGGGCGCAAAGCTCACGCGCATTTCACTACATAGCGTGATCTTGAAATCAGCCGTCAGGGGCGCCGGAGGGCGAAAACGCCGTCCGGGAAGGCTCCGGCCGCGACGACCCGCGCGCTGAGGTCGCGACCCAGCTGCTCGAGCCGGGCCGTCTTCTCGGGCCCGAGGTGGTCCCACGGGCCGCGCGCGGCGGCCTCGGTCGCGACCTCGACGCGGTCGCGGACGGCCTCGCCCTCGGCGGTGAGCGCGCCGTCGGCGTCGAGGAGGCCGCGGCCGGCGAGCCGGGCTTCGGCGGCCGCCCACTGCTCGTCGCTCCAGCCGCGCGTGAGCTTGGCCGCGGCGGTGACGAACCCGCGCCCGGTCGCGACGTGCGTGACCAGGGCTTCGAGGCCGCTGAGGCCGTTGAGCACCAGTGCGGCGATGTGGCCGTCGCCGCGGTACTCGCGCAGCAGCGTGACGGCGTGCCAGAGGACGAGGTGTGGCTCGCGCGGCCAGGGCAGCCCGGCGTGCGCGGCATAGAGCGGACGGCCTTCGCCGGTGCACCCGGCGGCGGCTTCGCGCGCCAGCTCGGCGGCTTCGGCGACCTCGTCGCTCTTGACGTGGTCGCCGAGCAGGCGGGTCAGCGCCTTGCCGACCCCGTCCAGGCGGGCGTCGAGGACCTGCTGCGGCGTCGCGAGGGTCCAGGCGCGCGGGATCACGCGGGCGACGACCTCGGGGTTGAAGTTGTAGAAGGTGGCGGCGACGACCTCGGGCCCGACGGCTCCCATGGCCGCGGACCGCCCGGCGAAGTAGGGCATCCGCCCGGGCCGCAGCCCGGCGCCGGTGAGCGCGGCATCGACCTCGGGCGCGAAGTACGCGAGGGCGTGCAAGGAATCGAAAGCCGACTTGAACCGCTGTTCGTCACCCGCCATAGCGGCACCCTACTACCGGGTAACCCCGCGGGGAACGCTCCGAAGGTCGGCCCGCGGCCGCGGCGGGTCGGCTCGCGCGCCGGAGGGCCGGTTCGCGCGCCAGGCAGGTCGGCCCGCGGCCGCGGCGGGTCGGCTCGCGCACCGGAGGGCCGGTTCGCGCGCCAGGCAGGTCGCCCGCGCCTCCGGCGGCTCGGCTCACGTGCCGGAGGGCCGGTTCGCTGCCGCGGCGGCTCGGCTCACGTGCCGGAGGGGCCGGTTCGCGCGCCAGGCAGGTCGGCTCACATCCAAAGAGTCGGCCCGCGTCCCCGGCGGCTCGGCCGGTGTGCCGACTGTCCGGGCACACGGGCCGACCTGGGTACACCGACCGACCCTCCGGACACCGGACGGTGGAGGCGGACGAGCGGGCATGTAAGCCGGATCCTGTTCCCCGGTCGCCTTGCGGCTCGCGGGGCGGCGGTCATCCATCTCGGCCTGCCGTCGCCGGCAGGCTCCAGCGGCCTACCCGCAGGCTCGGACGGGCCGTCCTCGAACGCCTGCGCAGGAGCCCGGGGGCTCCCTCTTGGCCTTGCTCCGGGTGGGGTTTACCCAGCCGCCCCGGTCACCCGGGACGCTGGTGGTCTCTTACACCACCGTTTCACCCTTACCCCGGTCCTCGCGGACCGTGGCGGTCTGTTTTCTGTGGCACTTTCCCGCGGGTCACCCCGGGTTGCCGTTAGCAACCACCCTGCCCTGCGGAGTCCGGACTTTCCTCGGGCCGGGTCTCCCCGGCTCGCGACCGCCCTGCCTGCTCGTCCGCGCAGCAGATGGTAGCCCAGGCGCTCAGTGCCCGGCCGCGGCCCGGCTGTGGTGGCGCGGGTGGCGTGGTTCCGGCGGCGGGCCGGACGGCGGGGCCGGGTGCTGGCGGGCGAGCTCGGCCGTCCAGTGCAGCACGGCCGCCGGGCTGTCGAGGCCGACCAGTCCGATCAATCTGCCGCCGCGCACGAACCCGGTGATCGGGCGCGTGCCGGGCACCGGGGACTCCAGCAGGACCGTGTCGGTGCCGAGCATCGGCCGTCCGGCGACCTGGATCCGGACGCCGTGCTGCTCGGACCAGTAGCGCGGCACCGGCGTGTACGGCGGCGATCCCTGCGGCCCGGTCAGCAGGTTCTCCGCGGCCGCCCGGCTCATCTCGACCGCGTTGAGCCAGTGCTCGTCGCGCTGCGGCGCCGGGTCGTAGCGCAGGTTGGGCCAGCGGGCGACGTCGCCCGCGGCGACGATCGTCGCGGAGCCGAGGACGTGGCAGGTGGGGCCGCACACGACGCCGTCGTCGAGGGGCAGCTTCGCGCCGCGCAGCCAGGAGACGGCCGGGACGCTGCCGACGGCGACCACGACGCACGCGACGTCGACGGCCCGGCCGTCGGCGAATTCGAGGCCGACGGAGGTGGGTCCCGGCCGCCACCGGCGGATCGTGGTGCCGAGCTCGAGCCGGACGCCGCGGGCGGTGTGCAGCGCGGTGAGCCAGTCGCCGATGTCCGGGCCGAGGACGTCGGCCATCAGCGGCCGCGCCCGGCCGAAGAGGATGACGTCGCGGTTCATCTCGCGCAGGCTCGACGCGACTTCGCAGCCGATGAAGCCGTCGCCGACGACCGCGACCGGCCCGGCGCCGGTGGCCAGGGCGCGCTGCAACGCGGTCGTGTCGGACAGCGTCCGGACGACGACGACCCGCGGGTGGCCGTGCGGTGCGCCGGGCAGCCGGCGGGGTTCGACGCCGGTGGCGATGATCAGGCCGTCGTAGCGCAGTTCCTCGTCGCGCAGGTGGACGACCTGCCGGTGCGGCGAGAGCCCGGTGACGGGCGTGTCGAAGTACCACTCGGCGTCGACTTCGAGCGGGTCGGCCAGCAGCGTGTCGGCGCGGCTGACCGCGCCGGTGAGCAGGTGCTTGGACAGGGCAGGCCGGTGGTAGGCGATGTCGGGTTCGGCGCCGAGGACGACGACCTCGCCGTCGAACCCGAGCTCGCGCAGCCGTTCGGCGGCGCGCAGGCCGGCCAGTCCGGCTCCGGCGATGACGATGCGTTCGCTCATCGGGTGGCTCCCACCAGGTGGATGGCTCTCATCGGACAGGCGCGCGCGGCGGCGCGGACGTTCGGCGCTTCCCCGGCCTCCGGCCGTTTCTCGTACGCCAGGTGCCCGTCGTGGCCGAGCTGGAAGACCTGCGGCGCCTCGGACTGGCAGACGCCGTATGCATGACAGCGCTGGCTGTCGACATCGACGCGCAACGCCGGCTCGGCCTCTTCGGACGCCGGTCCGACCAGCCCGGCCCGCGCGAGGACCGACGCGGGCAGCACCCGCAGCGCCGACAGCAGCGCGGGCGGCACCAGCAGCGTGATCCCGGCGAGCCAGACAACCGCCAGGTGCCCGCTCGAGACGGCGCCCAGCCAGGCGTGCCCGGCGAGCAGCCCGACGGCGAGGTAGCCGGCCTGGTGGAAGCGGAGCCAGCGGCCTTCCCGGGCCCCGCGGCGCAGGGCCGCGGTGACGGACACCGCGACGACGAGCTCGAGCCCGGCGATGCCCAGCGCGTGCCGCGGCGTGCCGTCGTAGAAGGGGACGAGCAGGTCGGCGACGCCGAACGGGTCGTCCTCGAGGAAGAGGAACGTCAGCCCGTGCACGGTTCCGGTGGCGAGGGCGAACGCGGCGAGCAGCACGTGCCCGCCGCGCAGCGCGTCCTGGCCGGCGGACCGGCGGATCCAGCCGGTGGCGGCGAGCACGCCCCAGCACAGGGTGAGGCACAGGCAGAGGTAGGCGAGGCGGCCGGAGAGGGCGGCGGCCTCGGCGATGCCGGTGTCGTGCGGCGACACCGGGATCAGCGCGGCGGACGGGGACATGGGGCTTACCTCCGGGTGCGCGGCGAGGTCCTGCCGGGGGTTCCGAGCAGGCGGAGCAGGCCGAACGTGGCGACGGCGGCGAGGGCCACGAAGACGGCGGCGAGGGCGACGTCTCCGCCGCCGAGGGTGTCGTCCTCGGTGGCGGAGACGAGCAGGGACGTGGTTTCGGCGAGCCCGGTGCTCTCCAGCAGCGTCAGGTGGCCGAGCGTGGTGTCGACGGCGGTCTGGGCGAACGCGCGGACGTCGTCGTCGCGGGTGCCCGCACGGACGTCGGAGGCGAGCCCGAAGAGGGTGCCGTACTCGGCGCGCAGGCGGTTGACGTAGGCGCGGTCGAACGCGTCGCCGGAGCCGGCGGCGATCCCGTCCGCCCAGCCGCGTTCCTGCTCGCTCGGCTCGGCCGGGAGGGTGACGGCGAGCCGGTCGGCGACCGCGCGCAGGGCGACGTCGAGGCGGGCCTGGTCGTCGGCGATGCGCCCGGCGACCGCGCGGACGCGCCGGTCGGCCGCGCGCTCGGCGGCGAGCCTGCTGACCGGCGTGGCCCAGAGCGTGTGCTGCTTCAGGCGCGTCAGCAAGGTGCGGTCGGTTTGCTGCAGCTCACCGGCGGACGCGGGGAAGACCACGCCCGCCAGCAGCGCGGCCGCGGCGGCGATCAGGGCCACGAATCGGAACGGCATCCCCGTTGTCCCTTCGCGAAGGAGTCCTCACCGGGAGTTACGGGAAGAAGGTGTGATCCGGTTCTCACCGTCACCTTTTAGTGACTGTGACCTGTATCACAGTACAAATTCTTCGAAAGTCGTCACAGCGATGACGGCTAATGGCCGCCGGGAAACTCATGCATATGGCCTATTAAGTGCTTTTGCGCTACGCTCCGAAGGCCCCACGGTCCGCCAGTCAGGTGAGGTTGCGAGCTTTATGGAAGCACTGGGCAGAGAAAGTCGCGGCCACGTCGGCCCCGCGTGCACCGCCACCGCCGTGCGGCCGCGCCCCGACCGGGGAGACGACCTCGTCCCGTTGCTGTACAAGGACTTCCGCGCCACGCTGTTCACGCAGGTACTGGCCCTGACCAACCACGACCGGCAGTGGACCGAGGACGTGGTGCAGGAGACCATGATCCGCGCGTGGCAGCACTCCGACACGCTCGAACGCGAGCCGGGAATGCTGCGCGGCTGGCTGCTCACGGTGGCGCGGCGGATCGTCATCGACGGCTGGCGAAATCGCCGGGTACGCCCGCAGGAGGTCGCTCTGGAGATCCCGGAAAACGCCGAGTCAGCCGACCGCACGGACCGTTCGTTAGCCGCACTAACGATTAGCCGGGCATTGTCGGAACTCGACGAGAAATATCAGTCCGTCATCGTGGAGACGTACCTGGCCGGAAACACCGTCCGGCAGGCGGCGGCAATTCTGGGAATTCCCGAGGGAACGGTGAAATCGCGCCTGTACACGGCGATGCGGCAATTGCGGAAGGCACTCGGCGAAGTGGCGGCGCGATGAGGGAGAAACACCGCGACGCGGCGGCCTACGGGCTGGGGGTCCTCGACGATCCGGAAGAGTTCGAAGCCCATCTCGGCGGTTGCGCCCGGTGCCGGGAGTTGCTGGGCGGGTTCGACCCGGTGGTCGGAGCGTTGGACCAGGCGGTGCGGCTGGGGTATCTGCCCGGCGGAGGCGATCCTCCGGCCGCGGGTGGTTCCGGTCTGTCGGCTCCCGGTGGTTCCGGCCCGGCTGCCGATGACTCGGGCTCCGGCCCTGCGGCTTCCGGTCCTCCGATCCCCGGCGCTTCCGGTGGTTCCGGCCCGGCTGCCGGTCTCCCGGCTTCCGGTGGTCCCCGCTCGGCTCCCGGCGCTCCGGCTTCCGGTGGTTCCGGCCCGGCTCCGGCTCCGGGTCCCGCTCGCTCCCGGGCTTCCGGTGGTCCCCCGCTCCGGCTCCCCCGGCCGGCTCCGGCTTCCGGTGGTTCCGGCCCGGCTGCCGGTCTCCCGGCTTCCGGTGGTCCCCGCTCGGCTCCCGGCGCTCCGGCTTCCGGTGGTTCCGGCCCGGCTCCCGGCGCTCCGGTCTCCGGCGGGTCCCACCCGAACTCCGGCGCGCTCAGGGGCTCCGGCCCGACTGCCGGTCCGTCGGCTCCCGATGGCTCCGGCCCTACCGCTCCCGGCGCTTCCGATCGGGCTCCCGGCGGTCCCGCACCCGGCGACCACCCGCCCGGCACCGAACCCCGGTCCGGCTACCCGCTGCCCGATTCCGGGGCCGCGCGGCGCCGGAAGGCGTTCGTCTCCGGCCTGGCCGGCACCGTCGTGGTGGTCGGCGTGGCCGTCGCGGTGATGCGGGCGGCCACCGCGAGGATCCGGTTCGCGTCCATCGTCTCCCCTGCTCGCGTCGTGGCCGGTACCGGCTCTGACCTGCGGGATCTCCCGTGCCGGGCCGGTTTCCAGTAGTCTGCCCCAACCCAACATGAAAGTCCTTACGGTGGATACCGAAGTAAATCCCGAGCACCCCCTCGGCGGGGCTTCGGTACCGAAGCGCCCCGTCCCGCGGCTCCCCGGCCGCGAGCCCGAGCTCAGCCGCCTGACCAGCCTGTTCCCCGCCGCGCTCGGGGGGCGGGCCGCCAGTGCCGTGCTCGTCGGCGAGTTCGGCATGGGCAAGACCGCCACCCTGCACGCCGCCGCCGCGCTGGCCGCGGACGCCGGCTTCACCGTCGCGATCGCCACCGGGTCGCGCCTGGAAAGCCACCTCGCCGGTGGCGTGGCCCGCCAGCTGGCCGATGCGCTCGCCGTGCCCGGCACCCCGCGCCCGCCCACCGGCGACCTCTGCGGGCCGGCCGGTGAGAGCGAGGCGCTCGACCTCTTCTTCCGGATCGTCCGGGAGGCCACCGGACGAGGTCCGCTGTTCCTCGGCATCGACAACGTCCACCTCGCCGACGCCTGGTCCATGCGGTGCCTCGCCTACATCCGGCACCGCGTGCTCGACCTGCCGGTGCTGATCGTCCTGACGTCCCTGATCGGCCACCCGCCGCACAACGAGGTCGCGCTGCTGGAGATGGCCGGCTGCACTCCGGCGACGATCACCCTGAACGGCCTCGGCGACGCGGGCGCGGCGGAGATCCTCGGCCTCGCGCCGGGCGAGCTGGCCACCGCCTGCCGCGAGGCGACCGGCGGCAACCCGTACCTGCTCCAGGCGCTGCGGCCGCGGCTGCTGCCGGGCGCGGACCCGCACGAGCTCGGCTCGTCGCTGATCGGGCAGGTGCTCCACACGCGGATGCAGGAGTTCCCGCACGCACCGGCGATCCTGCACGCGGCCGCGATCCTCGGCGAAGACGCGGACTTCGACCTGCTGGCCCGGCTCGCCGGCGTCGACGAGCTCGACGCGCTGCAGGCGATCGACACCATGGTCCGGCTGCACGTGCTCAGCAACAGCGACCGCCCGGCGCTGACCTACTCGTTCGCCCGCAACTCCGTCCTCAAGGACATGCCGCGCACCACGCGGGCGGTCAACCACGCGCGAGCGGCGAAACTGCTGGCCGAGACCGGCGCGCCGCCCGAACGGGTCGCCGCGCACCTGCTCGAAGCCACGTCGATCCGGATCCCGTGGGGTGTCGACGTGCTGCGGCTGAGCGCGCGCAACGCCGTGTTCTCCGGACGGCCCGAGCCGGCCGCGGCCTACCTGCGGCGCGCGCTGGAGGAACGGCTGACGTCCGGAGCCCGGGTGGCCGTGCTGCTGCAGCTCGCGCACGCCGAGTTCCAGCTCGACCCGCCCGCCGCGGCGATGCGGGTGCGGGAAGCCGTCGACACGGTCGGCAACCGCGAGACGGCGGCGTTCATCGCCACCGCGATGCTGCTGTCGCTGTGCGGCGGCCAGGACGCCCGGCTCGCGATCAGCGCGGCGGGCCAGATCGCCGCGCGGCTCGACGCCGGCGGCCCGGACGCCGTGTGGCCGCTGCTGTGCATGACCTACCTGGCCGAGGCCGGCAGCAGGCTCGGCCCGCCGCCGGAGTTCCGCGACTTCGAGGAGCAGTGGGCGCCGCTGACCGACCCGGCCGCGCAGCGCAGCCGTTCGGCGCTGCTGGCGCTGGACGCCGTCCGCAGCGGCGAATCGGCGCAGGAGGCCGTCGGCCACTTCGCGGACGCGCTGAGTCTCACCGCGGCTCCGCCGCGGGCCGGGGACTCCGCCACCCGGAGCCCCCGGGAGCAGGTCGGCGGCGACGGCGATCTCTTCGAGCAGCACTACTTCTTCACGCTCGCCACCGCGGTGCTCGCGGACGAGCCGGCGCACATCGACCGGCTGTGCCGGGTCCTCGACGTCGAGCGGGAGCCGTGGGACGTGCACGTGCCGCACGGCGCGCTGCCCACCCTGGCCCGCGGGATCGCCCTGCAGGCCAGCGGCGACCTGCAGCGGGCGAGCGTGCACTTCGAGTCGCTGCTGCGCCGGTTCGACGAGCGTGGCGGGACGACGACGTGCCCGGTCGGCGTGCTGTGCGCGGCGAAGCTCGTCGAGTGCTGGGTCGACCTGGGCCGGTTCGAGGCGGCGACGTCGCTGCTCGACCGGATGGACTTCGTGGCCAGCCAGGGTCTGTTCACCCACACGTACCTGCTGTACGCGCGCGGCCGCCTGCGCGTCGCGACCGGGTACACGCGGTTCGGGTTCGAGGACCTGCTCAGCTGCGGGCGGCGGCTCGCGCACCACGGCATGCGGTTCCCGGGGTTCGTGCCGTGGCGCGCGCACGCGGCGCGGGCGGCGCTGGCGCTCGGCCAGGCCGACGACGCGGTGCGGCTGGCCGAGGAGGACATCACCGCGTCGGCCCGCTGGGGCGCGCCGCGGCCGCTGGGCACGGCGCTGACGACGCTCGGGCTGGTCCGCGAGGACGACGAAGCCGAGCGGGCGCTGAACAAGGCGATCACGACGCTGCGGTCGTCGCCGGCCCGGCTCCAGCTGGCGACGGCGCTGACCGAGCTGGGCACGCTGCACGCGCGGCACGGGCAGTCCGAGAAGGCGATCGAGACGCTGCGGCAGGCGGTCGAGCTGAGCGAGCACTGCGGCGCGCGTCCGCTGGCCCGGCGGGCGGCGGAGGAGCTGCGTTCGGCGCGCCGGGCGCTGACGCCCGCCAAGGACAACGAACACGGCTTGACGCGGCAGGAAAACCGGATCGCCGTGATGGCCGCGCAGGGCCTGACGAACCGCGAGATCGCGACGGCGCTGCACCTGACGCGGCGGACGGTGGAGCTGCACCTGTCGGGCGCGTACCGCAAGCTCGGCATTCCGGGACGCGCGGAACTCGGTGGGGCGCTGGCCAAGTCCCACCGTGCGGACGCGCGTTGACCGTCCGGTCCGTCGTTGCTCTACTCGGGCCATGTCGCTCGAAGAGCCGTTGAAATTCGCCTACTGGGTCCCGAACGTGAGCGGTGGCCTCGTCACGTCCGACATCGAACAGCGGACGGACTGGGGTTACGAGTACAACAAGGAGCTGGCTGTCCTCGCCGAGAACAGCGGCTTCGAGTATGCGCTTTCCCAAGTGCGCTACACCGCCAGCTACGGCGCCGCGTACCAGCACGAGTCGACCGGGTTCAGCCTGGCGCTGCTGCTCGCGACGCAGCGGCTCAAGGTGATCGCGGCCGTCCATCCTGGACTGTGGCACCCGGGCGTGCTGGCGAAGTTCATCGCCAGCGCCGACGTCATCTCGGGCGGCCGCGCGGCGGTGAACGTGGTGAGCGGCTGGTTCAAGGGCGAGTTCACCGGTCTGGGTGAGCCGTGGCTGGAGCACGACGAGCGGTACCGGCGGTCGGAGGAGTTCATCCGCGTGCTGCGCGAGCTGTGGACGAACGACCACGCGGAGTTCCGCGGCGACTTCTACCGCATCCACGACTTCGACATCAAGCCGAAGCCGGTGGCGGCCCCGCACCCGGAGATCTTCCAGGGCGGCAATTCGACGGCGGCCCGCAAGCTCGCCGGCGCCGTGTCGGACTGGTACTTCAGCAACGGCAAGGACTTCGACGGGTTCACCGAGCAGGTCGAGGAGGTGCGCGGCTACGCGGCCGCGAACCAGCGGACTGTCCGATTCGGACTGAACGGGTTCGTGATCGCCCGGTCGACGGAGAGCGAAGCCAAGGCGGTGCTGAAGGAGATCGTCGAGAAGGCGAACGTCGAGGCGGTCGAGGGATTCCGCGCGGCGGTGGCACAGGCCGGCAAGTCCACATCGGACTCGAAGGGTATGTGGGCCGATTCGGAGTTCGAGGACCTGGTGCAGTACAACGACGGCTTCCGCACGAAGCTGATCGGCACGCCGGAGCAGATCGCGGAGCGAGCGATCGAGTACAAGAAGCGCGGGGCCTCGCTGTTGCTGCTCGGGTTCCTGCACTATCTCGAGGATGTGGAGTACTTCGGCAAGCACGTGCTGCCGGTGATCCGCGAGAAGGAGAAGGACCTCGCCCGCGGGGCGGCCACTCCGGAGCCACTGGGAGTTTGACGGCCGGGCCCGGCCCGCGGGGGCGCCCCGCGGGCGGCCCGGAGTCGTCGATTAGCGTGGGTGCGTGAACTTCTGGGCTGGGGCGGGAAGCCTGGCGCTGCTGGCCGGTGTGCTCCTCTTCGCGATCGTGCGGCCGCGTGGCTGGCCGGAAGCCGTCGCCGCCGTTCCCGCTGCCGGAATCGCTCTGCTGCTCGGGCTCGTTTCGCCCGCCGCCGCCGGGCAGCGGGCTGTCGAGATCCTGCCCACTCTGGGCTTTCTGGCCGCCATTCTCCTCTTGTCCTTTTTGGCCAGTGTCGACGGCGTCTTCACCTGGCTCGGCAACCGGCTCGCCGAAGCCTGTCACGGCAGCCCGCGGCGGCTGCTCGTCCTCACCTTCGCCGCGGCCGCCGGGGTCACCGCGATCCTCAGCCTGGACGCCACCGTCGTCCTGCTCACCCCCGTCGTCCTCGCGACCGCGACCGGCCTCGAACTGCCCGCCCGGCCGCACGTCTACGCCTGCGCCCACCTGGCCAACTCCGCGTCGACGCTGCTGCCCGTCTCCAACCTGACCAACCTGCTCGCCTTCGCCGCGTCGGGGCTGACCTTCGCCGGGTTCACCGCCCTGATGGCCCTGCCGTGGCTGGTCACCCTGGCCATCGAGCTGGTCGTCTTCCTGCGCTTCTTCGCCGCCGACCTGAAACCGCGCGAAACCGCCGAGCCGCGGCAGCACCTCAAAACGCCGACGTTCTCGCTGGTCGTCCTCGGCCTGACGCTCGCCGGGTTCGCCGTCGGCCAGCTCGGCCACGTCGAGCCGGGCTGGATCGCCGCGCTGGCCGCGCTGATCCTCGGGGTCCGCGCCCTCGCGCAGGGGAAGATCAAGCCGTGGCAGCTGGTCAGCGAGGCCGCGCCGCAGCTGTGCCTGTTCGTGCTCGGGCTGGCCGTCGTGGTCGAGGCCGTGTCCGAGCACGTTCTCGGCGGCCTGCTGCGTGACATCCTGCCGTCGACGACGGGCCTGGTCGACCTGCTGGTCGCGGCCGGGGTGGCGGCGCTGCTGGCCAACCTGGTCAACAACCTGCCGGCGACGCTGATCCTGCTGTCCGTGCTGGGCCCGCACCCGGCGCCGGGCGTCCTGCTGGCGGTGCTGCTGGGCGTCAACATCGGCCCGAACGCGACCTACCTCGGCTCGCTGGCCACCCTGCTGTGGCGCCGGACGCTCCCGAAGCCGCCTTCGGCCCGGACGTTCCACGCGCTCGGCGCGCTCACGACGCCGCTGTGCCTGGCCGCGGCCACCGTCGCCCTCTGGCTGGGCCTCAGCTGGGCATCCTGAGCGTCTGGCCCGGCTTCATCGTCGGCCCGCAGTCGTCCAGCGGGCCGCCGAAGCGGTCGGCCGCCACCTCCGGGATCGTCTTCGCCGCGTAGTCCTGCGCCGCCTTCAGCTTCGCCGGGTCGGTCACCGCGTCCTTGCGGACCCAGTCGCCGTTGCGGAGGCCCTCGATCGGCGACGAGTAGATCAGCACGTAGTCGCGGTCGAGACGCGGGTCGAGCGCGATGCCGTTGCCCGCCGCCCAGGGACCCCACGAGTGGATGAACGTCGGCTTCACCGTGTCGAACACGTAGTTGCGCAGGCCGGCCAGGTCGTTGTCGTGCACGAGGTCCGCGATCGGCTTGTTGACCAGGCCCGCCATGTCGACCAGCTCGAGCCGGCTGGTCATCGACGAGCCGCCGAGGTCCGGCAGCAGCAGCGACGCCTTCTGGATGCCCAGGATGTCCGCGTACGTGTTGAACCCGCGGCCGAAGCGGTCCGCCACCAGGCACGCCGTGATGTTCGGGTTCTTCGCGAACTTGTCCGCAGCGGCCGCGAAGCCGACCGCCGACGGGACGAACGCCGCCACCAGCACGACCACGATCCCGGCCCGCAGCAGCGCCCGCCGGTGCCGCAGCAGCTCACCCGCCGACAACGTCCCCGCGATGACGGCCAGCGGCCACACCGGGCTGGCGAACCGGTGCTGGTACATCCAGTCGGCGACCATCACGCCGTACGCGGTGATCCCCAGCGCCAGCGGCACCAGCAACGCGACCAGCGACCGCCGCCACGGCGCCTTGACCAGCGCGAACCCGATGACCAAGGCGAGCACGACCACGCCGGCCCAGCCCGCGTAGCCGGCCAGCTCGAACGGCCGCTTCACGGCGTCGAAGCCGGGCAGGCCCTGCTGCTTGGCCACCGACGGGTTGGCCAGCAGCCGGCCGAACTCGGCGTGCCGCCAGACGACGTACGCGCCGAACGGCACGGCGAACGCCGCCACCGACAGCAGCGCCAGCCGGAAGCTCTTCCAGAACAGGCCCTTGCGCAGCAGGAACAGCGCGGCCAGCGGGTACGCGCCCGCGTAGATCAGGCCTTCCGGGCGGGTCAGCGCGGCGAACGCGACCAGCACGCCGGACCACAACGCGACCTTCGGGGTGAGCAGGCGCTCCCGGCGGACCGCCACGAACAGCGTCACGGCCAGCGTGACCACCGCGAACGCGAACAGCGAGTTCTCCAGGCCGGAGACGACCCAGATCACGAACGACGGGATCGTCGCCAGCGTCAGGCCGACGATCAGCGTCGCCAGCCACGCGAAGCGCGTGAAGATCTGCTTCGCCGCGATGTGGCACGCCGTCAGGATGCCCGCGGTGAACAGCAGGCCCAGCGCCTTCGGGAACAGGACGTAGTCCGGGATGCCGAAGAGCGTGCCGTGGTCGAAGAGGCCGACGAGCTTGCCGAGGCCGAGCAGCACCATCCACGTCGGGTCGGAGAAGCCCTCGACCGGCGGGGCGCCCGGCTGCAGCACCGGGCCGAGGCCGTCGGCGAAGCTGCGGGCGTAGGAGAAGGTGATGGCGGCGTCGTCGACGATCCAGTGGCCGTAGCGGGTCGCGTGGCCGGCCACGGCCGCGACGCCGGCGAGCACGGCCAGCACCGGAGCCAGCCGTGCGCCCCAGCCCCGCGCGGTCGTGGCGGGTGCCGGGTCCTCGGGGAGGTCGCTGGGGGAAGTCTCGGTGAGTGCGCTAGCCGTCATGTCCTCGTCACTGTTCCGCCCGCAGGCTTCTGCCGGTGGGATACGCGCGAGCTGGCGCCCCCTTGAGTGGACCCGATGGCGGATCCGCCGCCGCGGCGACGCGGTCGAGACACTGTAGCCAATACCCCATCAGGGGGCGGCCACGCGTCGGCATTGAGCGTGATCCACCCCACATTTCAGCCGGTCAGGACAGGTGCGAGGTGTCGTTGACCAACCGGACCGAAGCGTTCCCGTCCGGGTAGAACTCGACGATCGACAGCGACGCCAGGTCCAGGTGCAGCCGGAACAGCAGCTGCGGGCCGGCGTCGAGGCCCATCCGGAGCAGCGTCTTGATCGGCGTCACGTGGCTGACCAGGAGCAACGTCCGGCCGCCGTGCTCGGCGATCAGCTCGTCGCGGGCCTTGCGGACGCGCCGGTGGACGACGTCGAAGCTCTCCCCGCCGGGTGGCGGCACCGAGCTGTCGCCCAGCCACGCGCGGTGCAGCTCGGGGTCGCGCTCGGCCGCTTCGGCGAACGTCAGGCCCTCCCACTCGCCGAAGTCGGTCTCGATGAGGCCGGGGTGGGTCTCGACGCGGCCGCCGAGCGCGTCGGCGACGGCCTGGGCGGTCTGCATCGTGCGGGTCAGCGGCGAGGAGACGATCGGGACGGCCTCGCCGTCGACGACCAGGCCGTCCATCGCGGCCAGCCGCTTCGCCGCCGCGGCGGCCTGCGCGTGGCCGGTCTCGGTCAGCGGGACGTCGCCGCGGCCGGAGTAGCGGCGCAGCGCCGACATCTCCGTCTGGCCGTGGCGCAGCAGGAGCAGCCGGGTCGGGGTGCCCTGCGCGCCGGTCCACGCGGTCGTCGCGCGGTCCGGGCGCCGGGTCGGCAGCTTCGGCGTGGCGGCGGCACCGGTTTTCGCGGCGGTGCCGGGCCGGCCGGCGGCGGGCTTCCCGGTGGCGGCGTCCATGGCCTCGTTCGCCAGCCGGTCGGCGTGGGCGTTCTGCGCGCGCGGGATCCACTCGTACGCGACGCGCGAGAACCCGGCGGCCAGCTCCTTGGCCCGCTCGGCCAGCGGCTGCATGTCGGCGTGCTTGATCTTCCAGCGCCCGGACATCTGCTCGACCACGAGCTTCGAGTCCATCCGGACGTCCACAATGGACGCTCCGAGTTCGGCCGCGGCGGTCAGCCCGGCGATCAGGCCCTGGTATTCGGCGACGTTGTTGGTGACGACGCCGAGGCTTTCCTTGCGCTCGGCGAGGACGTCACCCGTGCCGGCGTCGCGCACCACGGCGCCGTAGCCGGCTGGGCCCGGGTTACCTCGGGAACCGCCGTCGGCTTCCACGATGACGTGCGAGGTCACAGACCCGACTCCAGGGTCCGGACCAGGATCGCGCCGCAGTTCTCGCACTGGATGACGTCGTCCTCCGGCGCGGCCTTGATCTCGTTGATCGTGTTGCGGTCCAGCTCCAGCTGGCAGGCGCCGCAGCGGCGGGCACGCAGCAGCGCGGCCCCGATGCCCTTGTGCTCGCGGACCCGCTCGTACAGCTTGAGCAGCGGTTCCGGGAAGCGCGGCAGCAGCTTCGCGCGGTCTTCGTCGCGGCGCGCGCGGGTGGTGTCGAGGTCCTTGAACGCCTCGTCGCGGCGGGCGATCGCGGCGGCGACCTCGGCCTCGGCCTTGTCGACCTCGGCGCCGGTGCGCTGGGCGTCCAGGCCGAGGGCCTCACGCTGTTCCATCAGCTCCAGCAGGTCGTCTTCGAGCGCGCTCTGGCGGCGTTCCAGCGACTGCAGCTCGTGCTCGATGTCGGTCATCTGCTTCGAGTTCACCGAGCCGGACGCCAGGAGCTTGCGGTCGCGGTCCTCGCGGGCGCGGACCGACTCGATCTCCTTCTCCTGCCGGGCGATCTCGCGGTCGAGATCGGACGCGGCGGTCTGGACCGACACGAGCGCGTCGCGGCGCTCGCGGACGGTCTTCTCCCCCGCGTCGATCTCGGCCAGCTCGGGCAGGGTGCGGCGGCGGTGCGCGGTGCGCGAGAGCTCGGCGTCCACCTTGGCGAGCTCGAGCAACTGGCGCTGCACGGCGGGTTCGGCCTTCACGGTGCTCCTCTAAATCGATGTGCGCTCGGCGCGGACGGTCCACGGGTCGGTGCACCGCGTGGACACGTGAACGTCGACGTTACCCGCAAACGCGTGCCCGATGACCGCCGAGGCCTGCGCGCACCACGGCCATTCGCTGGCCCAGTGGGTCAGCCCGACCAGCGCGGGCACCCGGCCGGGGTGCGCGAGGTGCTCACCGGCGGGGTGATGCCGCAGGTCGGCGGTGACGAAGGCGTCGACGCCGGCCGCGGTGGCCTGCGTGAGGTAGGAGTCGCCGGCGCCGCCGGACACGGCGACGGTGCGGATCGGGCGGTCCGGGTCGCCGGCCCCGAGCACGCCGGGCACGGTCGCGGGCAGGGCGTCGGCGACGCGCTGGACGAACGTCGCGAACGGCTCGGGCGCGGGCAGTTCACCGAGGCGGCCGATGCCGGTGACGCCGTCGGCGTGGGGTGCCAGCGGGCCGGTGACGCGCAGCCCGATGGCCTGCGCGAGGGCGTCCGAGACGCCGGGGTCGGCGGAGTCGGCGTTGGTGTGCGCGCAGTAGAGGGCGATGCCCGCGCGGATCATGCGGTGCACCAGCGCGCCCTTGGCGGTGTCGGCGGGCACGCCGTGCACGCCGCGCAGCAGCAGCGGGTGGTGCGCGACGATCAGCTGCGCGCCGAGCTGTTCGGCTTCCTCGACGGTCTCGGCGACCGGGTCGACGCAGCAGAGCACGCGCGTGACCGGCTCGGCGGGGTCGCCGCAGACGAGGCCGACGGCGTCCCACGACTCGGCGAGCGCGGGCGGGTAGGCCTGCTCCAGGGCGGTGATGATTTCGGAAAGGGCGGGCACCGGGGGATCTTCGCATGTACGGTGCCGGGCCATGCGGGTACTGGTGGTGCTCCTGGCGGTGGTCTCCGGTCTGGTCCTGGCCTCGGTCCCGGCTTCGGCTTCGGGGTCGTCGCTGTGGCGGCTGACGGACCTGGCGGCCCAGCGCGTCCGCATCGCGGACAAGGTGGCGGCGGCGAAGTACGGCACGCCGTCACCGATCGACGACCCGGCGCGCGAGCAGCAGATCTACGACTCGGTGGCCGCACGTGCCCCGGGTCTCGGCCTCGACCCGGCGGACGCGGTGCGCTTCTTCCGCGCCCAGATCGAGGCGAACAAGCTGGTCCAGCGCGGGCTGTACGCGCGGTGGGACGCGCACCCGTCCTCGGCGCCCAGGACGCGGCCGGACCTGGGCGAGATCCGCCCGGTGATCGACCGCCTCAACACGGACCTGCTGACGGAACTGGCGGCGACGCGGCCGGCCCGCACGGCCCGGTCGTGCCCGGCGCACGAGCTGGTGGCGGCGGGAGTGGCGGACGTGGTGCACCACTTCGACGCCCTGCACGCGCGGGCACTGACCGGAGCCGCCCGGGCGGCCTGCATCACCCGTTAAGGGCGCTCCGGCGGCGGGGGGCACCGCCGCCGCGAGCGCCGGTGGAGCGTCAGTTGCAGTTGCCGCAGCAGCCGCAGCCCTGACCAGTGCACTTCGAGCAGCATCCGTGCATGATCGCTCTCCTTCCGGTTCACGTCCTCGCGCGATCGACGCTAAGTGCCCGGCGCGGCCCCGGGGTACCGCCGAGCGAGCGGGTGACCGGGTGAACCCGGTGGTTACGCTGACGACGTGCCGCACATCGTCTTCGCCGTGGTGGCGACGGCGACCTGCCTGGTGCAGGCGTAGGCCGAGAGCAATTGCTTCGGCGTCACGCACAGGTCCGTTTCGGCCTGGCTGCCGTCGGAGTTCGGGATGCCCGCCTTCTCGCGGACCTTCTTGGCGATGTACGACGGCCGGGGCGAGAACAATGGTGCGCTTGACCATCTTGCCCCTCTTGCCGCGCCTGTGAGGTGGCCAAGCCGGCACAGTTACGCTCCGGAGCGTGAAGGACGAAAAGGTGCCGAAGCTGGTCTTCGTCTGCTCCGGCAACATCTGCCGCTCCCCGATGGCCGAGCTGGTGTTCCGTGCCCGGCTCGAAGACGCCGGGCTGGCCGACGCCGTTCGCGTCGCCAGCGCCGGCACCGGTCCGTGGCACGTCGGGGAGCCCGCCGACAAGCGCGCCCGGGCGACGTTGAAGGCGCACGGCTACCCCACCGCGCACGTCGCCTCCGAGGTGTCGGATGACGACCTCGCCGCCGACCTGCTGCTGGCCGCCGACTCGGGGCACGCCGAATTCCTGCGCTCGCGCGTCGACGACCCCGCGAAGGTGCGGCTGCTGCGGTCGTTCGACCCGTCGGCTCCCGAAGGCGCCGAGGTCCCGGACCCCTACTACGGCGGTGACGACGGCTTCGAGGACGTCCTCGCCATGATCGAACGCTCGGTGCCCGGCCTGCTCGAGTGGGTCCGTTCGCGCGGCTGAAAGTCACACCGGCGGGCGGCCCGGGCGGGGCACGGCCTACCGTGGTGGGGTGCGGTTGCGGTTCCTGCTCCGGCCCGGGTGGCTGGCTCTGACGGCGGTGGTGTTCACCTTCGCCATCTGCTGCTTCACGCTGCTTTCCCCCTGGCAGTTCAGCCGCAACGCCGAGCGCGAGCAGCAGAACGCCGCGCTGGAGGCGTCGTTCACCGCGCCGCCCGTGCCGCTCGCCCAGCTGCTGCCGCCCGGCTCCGCGCCCGATCAGCGGACCGAATGGCACCTCGTCTCGATCACCGGCCGGTACCTGCCGGACAAGGAGGTCGTCGCGCGGCTGCGAACCGTCCAGGGTGAGGGTGCCTTCGAGGTGCTGACGCCGATGCGGACCACCGACGGGACGGTCGTCCTGATCGACCGGGGGTACGTGCGGCTCGACAGCAAGTCCGGCGCGCTGCCGTTCGCGCCGCCGCCGCCGGGGACCGTGCAGGTCACCGCGCGGGTGCGCAGCGACGAGACCGACCCGAAGAACCGCGACGCCTTCGCCGACGCCTCGACCGGCGGGCAGCTGCAGAGCTACGTCGTCGACTCGCGGGTGGTCGCGCGGGCCGGGCACCTCGACATCCGGCCCGGGTACTTCCAGCTCGACACCGGCCAGCCCGGCGTGCTGGGCGCGCTGCCGCTGCCGCAGACCGACTCGGGGCCGTTCCTGTCGTACGCGCTGCAGTGGATCGCCTTCGGGGCGATGGCGCTGCTCGGCTGGCTGTACTTCACCGTGCGGGAGCTGAAGCCGGGCGGGGCGCTGGCGACGTCCGAGCCGACGCGCCGCAAGTCCGTCGCCGAGATCCTGGCCGAGGACGAACTGGCCGAAAGCGGCCGGCAGCAGTAGGCGCCCGGCGTGGCCGCGGCCACGCCGGGACGCCCGTCAGCCGCCGCAGGCCGCGACCGGTTGCACGTCCAAGAAGGCGTCGATGGTCTCCCCGGTGGTGTGGTTGACCGCGTGCGCGGTCATGTGCTGGACGGTGCCCGGCTGGTTGGCCGTCGGGTGCTGCTCCCGGATCCCGGTGGTGGCCGAGACGTCGTCGCCGGTGAAGAAGACCAGCCCGTTGTCGGCGAAGGTGATCGTCCAGACCTGACCGGCGACGTTCGTGTGGATCTCGAACTCCTCGCCGACGACGAACGAGCCGCCCGGGCCGTCGTCGTCGTGCTTGGACTTCAGCGTCCACGACGTGCCGAGGGTGCCGACGTCGTCCTTCTCGTAAGTGGGGCCGCAGCGCCGGCCCTGGGCTTCGGCGTTCCCGGTCACGCCGAGGGTGAGCAGGCTCGCGGCGACCACGCCGGCCGCAATGTGCTTGTACCGCACGGATTCCTCCCGTTTCGTTGTGAAGCGTCGCTACGCCCGTCGATACGGGGAGGAGTTACAGCGCTTCAGCGGAAGCGGCGCCGGAAACCGGTCAGCACGGCCAGCACCACCGAAGTCACCCCGGCCAGCCAGCCCACCACCCGGGACAGCTCGACCGCCCGCGTGACGTGGCCCGCGTCCGGGTTGCGGCCCACGCCCAGCACCGGCAGCTCCGCCACCCCGTGCGGGTACACCGTCCGGCCGCCGACGCGGATCTCCAGCGCGCCCGCGAACGCCGCCTCGACGCGGCCCGCGTTCGGGCTCGGGTGGGCGATCGTGTCGCGGCGCCACGCCCGCCACGCGCCGCCCGCCGAGCCGCCCACCACCGGGGCCGCCAGCACCGTCAGTGCCGCCGCCACGCGGGTCGGGACCAGGTGGACCAGCTCGTCGAGCCGGTCGATCGCCCAGTGGCCCCGGCCGCCCGCGCGGGCGCGGCGCAGCAGGCTCACCGCCCGCGCGCCCAGCAGCCCCGGCACGCCCGCCACCGCGCCCCACACCAGCGGGGCGACGACCGCGTCCGACGTGTTCTCCGCCAGCGTCTCCACCGAGGCGCGGGACAGCGCGATCGCGCCGAGCCCGTCGGCCACCCGGGGGTCCAGTTCGGACAGTGTCGAGCGCGCCGGTTCGAAGCGGCACTCCTCGAGGTCGCGGGCCAGTTCCGTGCCCTGCATCGCCAGCCCGGCCGCGCCGAGGACCGCCCACGTCGACACCGCCGTCGCCGACGCCTGCACCAGCGGGCGGCCGCGGCCGGCCCGTTCGAGCAGCACGCCGCCCGCGACCAGGGCGGCGGCCAGTGCCGCGCCCGAGCCCGGGCGGTGCGCCAGACGGCGGAACGCCGTCACCGGCAGCCGACGGCGCGGGTCGCCGAGAGCGCCGTCGGCCGCCACACCCAACACCAGTCCGATCGCGCGCGCCGCGCTCACCCATGCCCCCCGGCAGCAGAAAGTCCCGTCGCCGACGAGGCTACTCGACCAGTGCCGCGATCTCCTCGCGCGCCTGGACGACGATGTCCCGCATCGCCCGCTCCGCCCGGTCCGCGTCCCCCTCGGCCACCGCCGCGGCCACCTCGGCGTGCAGCGCCACGGCCTCCGGCTGCGGCTCCGGTGGCATCAGCCCGTGCCCGGTCCGCCCGGTCAGCACCTCCGCCACGACCTCGGACAGCTGGGCGAACATCGGGTTCCGCGACGCGGTCAGCAGCAGGTCGTGGAAGGCGATGTCGAAGCCGAGGAACGTGGTGAGGTCGCGGGCCTTCGCCGTCCGGGCCAGCCGCTCGCCCAGTGCGCCGAGCCGGCCACGCTCCTCCGGTGTCGCGCGCAGGGCGGCGTACCGCGCCGCGCACGGCTCGATCGCCGAGCGCAGCTCGTTGAGCGTCGCGAGTGCCGCCGGGCGCGCGGGCCCGTCGAGCTGCCAGCGGATCAGCCGCGGGTCGTAGTGGTTCCACTCGGCCGGTTCCCGGACGATCACGCCGACCCGCCGCTTGCTGCTGGTCAGCTGCATCGTCTCGAGCACGCGGACGACTTCGCGCGCGACCGTCCGCGAAGCGCCGAAGCGCTCCTGAAGCTCTTCGGAGCGCAAGACGGTGCCCGGCGCCAGGGAGCCGTTCGCGATCGCCGCGCCCAGCGCGTCCAGGACCTGCTCGTGCCTCACGAAGCCCAACCTAGCCGTCTGATTCGATTAAGTAGTACTTCATCTTGAATAAGTAGTACTTTTGAGCTTGACTCACCTGGGCACAACGAAGTGGGAGGTGCGGATGACCGTCATCGTGGTGATGGGGGTGTCAGGCTCCGGCAAGACGACGATCGGCACGGCGCTCGCGCGGGCACTGGACGTCGGCTACGCCGAGGCGGACACGTTCCATCCGAAGGCCAACATCGAGAAGATGACCGCCGGCCACCCGCTGACCGACGAAGACCGTGCCCCCTGGCTCGAAGCCATCGCCGGCTGGATCCGCGACCACCAGGCCGGCGGCGGCGTCGTGACGTCCTCGGCGCTCAAGCGCCGGTACCGCGACGTGCTGAGAAGCGGTGGCGACGTCTGGTTCGCCCACCTCCAGGTCGACCGCGCGCTCCTGGCCGAGCGCATGAAGACCCGCACCGGTCACTTCATGCCGGTGTCGCTGCTGGACTCGCAGCTCGCCGACCTGGAGCCCCTCCAGCCGGACGAGTCCGGCGCCGTCTTCGACAACACGGGCGGCACTCCCCAGGAGATCACCGAAGCCGTCCTGACCGCATTCCGGGAGCGCTCATGACCACCACCCTCGCCGCCGCCTGGACCGGCCACGACACGCGCCTGATCGTCGCGACGGTCGTCGCGATCGCCGTGATCGTCGTGCTGATCACGAAGGTGAAGCTGCACCCGTTCCTGTCGCTCGTCCTCGGCTCGCTCGTGCTCGGCCTGACCGCCGGGATGCCGGTCGACAAGCTGCTCAAGAGCTTCACGAACGGCGTCGGCAGCACGGTCGCGTCCGTCGGCATCCTGATCGCCCTCGGCGCGATGCTCGGCAAGCTGCTGGCCGACTCCGGTGGCGCCGACCAGATCGTCGACACCGTGCTCGGCAAGGCCCGCGGCGGCGCGCTGCCCTGGGCGATGGCGCTCGTGGCGGCGCTGATCGGGCTGCCGATGTTCTTCGAGATCGGGCTCGTCATGCTCATCCCGGTGGTGCTGCTGGCGGCCAAGCGCACCGGGAAACCGTTGCTGCTGCTGGGGATTCCGGCCGTCGCCGGGCTCTCGGTGCTGCACGGCCTCGTCCCGCCGCACCCCGGCCCGCTCGCCGCGGCGGGCGCGCTCAACGCGAACGTCGGGGTGACGCTAGCGTTCGGCCTGCTCGTCGGCATCCCGACGCTGGTCGTCGCCGGCCCGCTGTTCGCCCGCGTCGCGGCCCGGCTGGTGCCGGACGCGCAGCCGCCCGAGCGGCTCATCCCCGAGCGCGCCGACACGGACAAGCCGCGGCCCAGCTTCGCCGCCACGCTCACGACGGTCCTGCTGCCGGTCGTGCTCATGCTCGCGAAGGCGCTTTCCGACATCCTGCTGGGCAAGGGAGCCCAGGCCCGCAAGGTCCTCGACTTCGTCGGCGACCCGCTGATCGCGCTGCTGGCCGCCGTGCTGGTCGGCATGGTGCTGCTCGGCCGGCCGGCCGGGCTGGGCCGCGCGCGGCTGTCCACCGTGGTCGCCGACTCGCTGGGCCCGATCGCCGGGATCATCCTGATCGTCGGCGCGGGCGGCGGGTTCAAGCAGACGCTGGTCGACGCGGGCGTGGGCGACGTCATCACGGGCCTGGCCAAGGACGCGGACCTGTCGCCGCTGCTGCTCGGCTGGCTGGTCGCGGTGGCGATCCGGCTGGCCACCGGCTCGGCCACGGTGGCGACGGTCTCCGCGGCGGGCATCGTGGCCCCGCTGGCCGCGGGGATGGACCCGTCGCACAGCGCGCTGCTGGTGCTCGCGATCGGCGCCGGGTCGCTGTTCTTCTCGCACGTCAACGACGCCGGGTTCTGGCTGGTCAAGGAGTACTTCGGCCTGTCGGTCGGCCAGACACTGAAGAGCTGGTCGGTGATGGAGACGCTGATCTCCGTGGTCGCGATCGCGCTGATCCTGCCGCTGTCGCTGATCGTTTAGCCGCGAACGAAGGCCGTCACCCCACCGCGGGTGGCGGCCTTCTTCACGGGTTGACATGTGACCTTTTGGTCACCTATTCTTCCTTCGTGCCCGACGACGACCTGGTGTTCAAGGCGCTGGCGGATCCGACCCGCCGGTTCCTGCTCGACCTGCTCTTCGAGCGTGACGGCCGCACGCTCACCGAGCTGGAGACCCAGGTGGACATGACCCGCTTCGGCGTCATGAAGCACCTGAAGCTGCTGGAGGAAGCCGGACTCGTCGTGGCGCGGAAGGAGGGCCGCGAGAAGCGGCACTTCCTCAACCCCGTCCCGATCCGGCAGATCCACGACCGGTGGATCGACAAGTACACCGAGCGCCAGGTCACCGCGCTGCTCGACCTCAAGAACGAACTGGAAGGCGAAGAACCATGACGAAGACCGTGCAGGTCCACCGCGTTTACATCAAGGCGACCCCGGAGCGCATCTGGGAGGCCATCACCAAGCCCGAGTGGACGCAGAAGTACGGCTACACCGGCCTCGCCGACTTCGACCTCAAGCCCGGCGGCAAGCACCGCACCCGCCCGACGCAGGCGTTCATCGACGCGGGCATCACCGGCGACCTCGTCGACGGCGAAGTGCTCGAAGTGGATCCGCCGCGCAAGCTCGTCATCACCTGGAAGCTGCTGATGGGCCTCGAAGGCATGGCCGCCGAGCCGTACACGACGGTCACCTACGACATCGAAGAGACCAAGACCGCCGGCACCAGACTGACCGTCACCCACGACGTCACCGGTGCGCCGCTCACCGCCGAGATGGTCGGCGGGGTGCACGAAGACGTCAACGCCGGCCCGGGTGAAAACGCCGGTGGCGGCTGGGACTGGGTGCTCTCGGACCTCAAGTCCCTGCTGGAGACCGGCGAAGTCCTGGTGCCGTAACGGGTCTGGTGGCCTGCCTCGCGCCGCTTCGAGGCAGGCCACCAGGTCTAGGTGCGCTGGGTCGCCGCCTTCAGCGAGGCCTTCGCGGCCTCCGGCGCGCCCAGCGTGTCCAATCCGAACAACGCCGCTCCCACCACGGGGTTCACGTCGACGACCCGGACCACCGCGCGCGGCGCCACCTTCAGGCACCGCTTCTCGATCTCCGCGATCACCGGCGCGCCTACCCCGGTCAGCACTCCGCCGCCGAGGATGATCTCCGGGTCGTCCTCGGTGAGGTCCAGCTTCCGGAGAATCACCGCCGCGAAGACGCTGACCTCCTCGACGAACCGCGTCACGACGTCCGCCGCGACCTCGTCGCCCGCCGCCGCCACCTCGAACAGCAGCGGGCACAGCCCGTGGATCGAGGCCGGGTCGATCTCCTCGAAGTGCAGGCCCTGCACGACGTCCAGCAGCGTCGGCTTCCCGAAGTAGCGGGCCACCGCCGGCATCAGCGCCGTCCGCGGGCCGCGGCCGTCTTCCGCGCGCACGGCCCACCACAGCGCTTCCTCGCCGAGCCGGTAGCCGCCACCCCAGTCACCGGAGATCTTGCCCAGCGCGGGAAAGCGGTGGACGCGGCCGTCGGGCCCGACACCGGCGCCGTTGATCCCGGCGCCGCACACCACCGCCACGCCCACGCCCGCGCTGCCCGCCCGGAGCAGCGCGAGCGTGTCGTTGCCGACGGTCAGGGTGTCGCTCCACCCGCGCGCGGCCAGCGCCGCGTGCAGCGCTTCCTCCTCGCGCGGGAAGTCGAGCCCGGCCAGATACGCGGAGGTGTGGACCGCGTCCGGCCGCGTCCCGAAGGTGGGGTACGCCTCCAAAACGAGGTCTTCCAGCGCCGCGACGCAGCCCGCGACGCCGATGTTCTGCGGCGACGCGCCGGGGCCGCGGGACTGCCCCAGAACGACGCCGTCTTCCGAGACCACGAGGACCTCGGTCTTGCTGTTGCCGCCGTCGATCGCGATGATGGCAGGCTTCATCCGCGGGCCCAGGGCAGGTACTCGCGGTTGATCTGCACCAGCGAATCGGCGAGCGTGTCGGCCTTGCTGTACTGGCCGACCAGCGGGTGCGCGAGCAGGGCGTCGGCCACGCGGTCGCGGCCGCCCTTCAGCGCCGCCTCGAGCGCGAGGAACTCGTACGCCGTGGTCGCCGCGATGAGCCCCGAGAACCGCGGCTCCACCGGCGGCTGCGGGATCGGCTTCGCCCCCTTCAAGTCCACAGTGGATCGCGCTTCGATGACGGCGTCGTCCGGCAGGAACGGGAAAGTGCCGTCGTTGCGCACGTTCACCACGTGCTCCTCGGCCGGGCCGCCCGCGGTCAGCGCGTGCACGAGCTGCACCGCTGCCTCGGAGTAGTACGCCCCGCCGCGCTTCTCCAGCGACTCCGGCTTGGTGTTCCGCTCCGGGTCGAGGTAGATCTTCAGCAGCTCTTCCTCGACGTCGGAGACGACGTCCGCGCGCGGCCGTTCGGTGCGCTGCTTGGTGACCTGCTCGTCGTGCGCGTAGAAGTACTTCAGGTAGTACGACGGCACGACGTTCATCCGCCGCAGCCACTCTTCCGGCACGCTGACCTCGTTCGACAGGTAGCCGAGGTGCTGGTCGAGCAGCTCCGGCAGCCGGTCGACGCCGTCGACGAGCGCGCCGCGCTCCCAGCTCAGGTGGTTCAGCCCGGTGTGGACGAGCTTGACGTCGTCCGCACCGACCTGGAGGAGCTTCCCGAACTGGCGCTGCAGGTTGATCGCGACGTTGCACAGCCCGACCGCGCGGTGGCCCTCGTTGAGCAGGGCCCGCGTGACGATGCCGACCGGGTTGGTGAAGTTGACGATCCACGTGTCGTCGCCGGCGATCTTGCGGACGCGGTCGGCGATGTCCAGGACCACCGGCACGGTTCGCAGGGCCTTGGCGAGGCCGCCCGCGCCGGTCGTCTCCTGCCCGACGCACCCGCAGGCGTGCGGGAACGTCTCGTCCGAGCGCCGCGCCCGCTGCCCGCCGACCCGCAGCTGGATCAGGACCGCCGAAGCGCCGTCGACGCCCTCTTCCAGCGACTGCGTAGTCTTGACCCGTGCCGGGTGGCCCGCGTGGTCGAGCAGCCGCTGGCTGAATCCGCCGACGGCCTCGACGCGGTAGGCGTCCGGGTCGACCAGCACGATCTCGTCGACGTCCAAAGTGGACCGGCGCCCGGCGATCCCGTCGATCAGCTCCGGCGTGTAGGTGGACCCGCCACCGACGACTGCCAGCTTCATCCCTTGACTCCCGTGAATGTGATGCCCTTGACGAACGACTTCTGCGCGAACACGAACAGCACGATCACCGGCGCCATGATCAGCGCGGTCGCGGCCATCGTCATGTTCCATTCGACGTGGTGCATGCCGCGGAAGGACGCGATGGCCAGCGAAAGCGGCCAGTGGTCCTGGTTCTCGCCGGTGTAGAGCAGCGGCCCGAAGTAGTCGTTCCAGGTGAACAGGAAACAGAACATCGCGGTGGCGGCGATACCCGGCTTGGCCATCGGGATCAGCACCCGGTACATCGCCTGGAACTCGTTGCAGCCGTCGATCTTCGCCGCTTCGATGTAGTCCTTCGGAATGGTGAGGAAGAACTGCCGGAGCAGGAAGATCGAGAACGCGTCGAAGAAGAAGTACGGCACGATCAGCGGAACCAGCGTGCCGGTCAGGCCCATCCGGACCCACAGGTCGTACAGCGGCACGACGGTGACCTGCGGCGGCAGCAGCATCGCGGCCACGGTCAGCATGAAGAACAGGTTCTGCCCGCGCCACCGCAGTTTCGCCAGCCCGTAGGCCGCCGGAATCGCCGAAAGCAGCGCACCCGCCGTGGCGCACGCCGAATACAGCAGGCTGTTGCCGAAGTACTCCAGCAGCGGCGCCTTCTTGAACACCGTCACGAAGTTCTCGAAGTGCCATTCGCTCGGCCACAGGCTCGCCGTCATCGCCTGGTCGCTCTTCATCACCGCGGTGAGGAAGACGAACAGGATGGGCAGCATGAAGATCACGCCCATGGCGATGCCGACCGAATGCAGCGCGATGAACGACAGCCGCTTGTCCCAGTTCCGCTTGAACCGCACCTTCGGCGGTACGCCCGCTTCGCGCTGCGGCGCTTCGGCCACGGCGGTCATGCGCCCTCCTCCTGGTGCTGGGACTTCCGCAGCTGCCGTACGAGAATCCACGTGAAGGCCGCGGACACGATGAACAGCAGGACGGCCATCGCCGCCGCGTAGCCCATGTTGAAGTAGCGGAAACCCTGGACGTACAGCCAGATCGGGTACGTCAGCGTCGAGTTCTGCGGTGCCCCGATGAGCTTGGAGTTGCCCGCGACATCCGCGGTTCCGGCCGAAGCCGACGCCGCCACGATCGCCTGGGTGAAGAACTGCAGCGCGTAGATGATCGAGTTGACCACGCCGAACAGCAGCACCGGCGAGATCGACGGCAGCGTGACGTGCCAGAACCGGCGGATCGGGCCGGCGCCGTCGAGTTCCGCAGCCTCGTACTGCTCGGTCGGGACGTCCAGCAGCGCGGCCAGGATGATGATCATCAGCTCGCCGGAGCCCCACAGTGCCAGCAGCGTCAACGCCGGCTTCGACATCGCCGGGCTGTTGAACCAGAGCCCGCCGTCGATGCCGACGAGCCGCAGGAACCGGTTGACCGGGCCGAACTCCGGGTTGAACACGAAGACGAACGCCAGGGTCGCCGCCGCGGGCGGGGCGAGCGTCGGCAGGTAGCAGAGCGTCCGGACCAGCCCGACGCCCGACTTCAGCCGCGAGATCACCGACGCGACGCCGAGGGAGAACACCACCCGGCAGACCGTGAGGACGACCACCAGCCACAGCGTGTTGTAGGCGGCCGTGCCGACCAGCGGCTCGCTGGTGAACATCCGGACGTAGTTGTCGAAGCCGACGAACACCGGCGCGTTGATCAGGTCGTACCGGGTGAAGGAGTAGTAGACCGTGGCGATCAGCGGGTAGCCGAAGAAGATCAGGAACCCGAGGAACGCCGGGGCCATGAAGAAGACGACGGTCCGGCGGCGCTTGGCCCGGCGGGCCCCCGTCCGCACCTTCGCAGGTGCGGACGGGGATGCCTTTTCGGCGAGCGTGGACGTCATCCGCCCGCGCCCTTCTGCTTCAGCTCGTCGTTGACCTGCGCGTCGACCTTGGCCAGGCCCGCGGTCAGGTCGGGGATCGACCCGGCCTGCCACTTCTCGGCGAAGTCGTTGACCGCCTTGAGGTGCGCGTCGCCGATCGGGGTGGTCTGGTTGGCGACCAGCTTGCCGCTGTCGTAGATGTCGAGGAACGTCTTGAACTGCGGCTGCAGGTCCAGCTTCGGCGAGGTGAGCGACGCCTTGGTGCTGGGCACGTTCTTCAGGCCGTTGGCCATCTCCACCAGCGTGTCGGTGTCGAGGGTGACCTGCTTGATAAGCTCCCACGCGGCGCCGGGGTTCTTGGCGCCCTTCGGGATGGCGATGATCGTGCCGGTGGTGAAGCCGCCGCCGTAGTGGTCAGCCATGCTGTCGAGCACCGGGAACGGCGCGGTTTGGTACTTGACGTCCGGTGCCTGGTCCTTGAGGAACGCGGTGCGGAACTCGCCGTCGATGATCATGGCGAGCTTGCCCTTGTGGAAGCCGTGGTCGGCGGAGTACTCGTCACCGAGGCCCGCCTTGAACTTCTCGACCTTTTCGTGGCCGCCGTAGAAGTCGATGAGCTGCTTCTGGAACTCGAACATCGCCTTCCAGCCGGGGTTGGTGGCGAGGTCGGACTTGCCGTCCGGGCCGAGGAAGGGCGCGCCGAAGTACTGCGCCCAGTACTGGGCCTGGTTGGCGTAGAACGGCATCGAGGGCAGGAAGCCGGCGACCTTGATCGAGCCGTCCGGGTTGAACTCGGTGAGCTTCTTGGTGTCCTCGAACAGCTCGGACATCGTCTTCGGCGGCGAGGTGATGCCCTTCGCGGCGAACATGTCGGTGTTGTAGTACATCCCGTAGACGTCGGCGAGCATCGGCATCGCGCACCGCTTGCCCTGGTACTCGGTGTAGTTGCGGACGGCGTCCGGGATCTGGTTCAGGTCGATCTTGTCGCGCTCGATGTAGGGCTTGAGGTCCTGGAAGCTGCCCGTCGAGCACCACGCGCCGAGGTTGTCGGTGTAGAAGGAGATCGCGACGTCCGGTGGATTGCCACCGCGGATCGACTGGGTCAGCTTGTCGTCGTCCTGGTTGCCCTCGTGCTTGATCTCGATGTTCGGGAACTTGGCCTTGAGCTTGTTGAGCCCCGCGGTGACCACGCCGTACTCGCGGTCGGTGAACTTGGAGTACACGGTGAGCGTGAGCTTGTCGTCCTTGCCGGGCGCGGCCGCCGCGTCACCCCCGCTCGGCGCGGCGGCGCCGGAGCAGGCGCTGGTCAGCAGGACGGACGCCGCGGCGGCGACGACTAACAGCGAGCCGCGGCGGGTCCGGGTGGTAGGGGGCATGGCCCTCCTCCTCATCGGTTGGGCTACTCGGTCGGGGACGGGTGCTTTCGTCCTCGGGCCTGCGACCCGAGGAGCGTGGGGGTGACGACGCCGAAGACGTCCTCACGGGTGGTGGCCAGCGCGGACTGCAGCGCGCCGGCGCGCACGGCGTTGCCCTGCACCGACGCACAGCCGACGGGCGTGCGCGGCAGGACCAGTTCGTGCAGCTTCTCCTGGACGAGGGCGGCGAAGTTCTCGCCGCCGGCGCGGCTGGTGTCGCCGCAGAGGAGCACGAGCTGCGGGTCGGCGACCGCGACGAGGTTGGCCACTCCCCCGGCCACGCGCTTCGCGAGGTCGTCCAGGAACGAGTGCTGTTTCCCCGCCTTCGCCACGGCGTCCCACGCGGTCTCGGCTTCGATGCCGTGCGCGGCGGCGAGCCGGCAGATGGCGGGCGAGTCGACGAGGTTGCCGAACCGGGCGCCGGCCGCAGGCCAGACGTCCCCGGTGTCCACTGTGGCCGGATCGGGCACGCGCATCCAGTCGATCTCGCCGCCCCCGCCGGTGGCCCCGCGCAGCAGCCGGCGTCCGATGACGACGGCACCGCCGACGCCTTCGGACAGCCACACCATGACGAAGTCGTCGACGTCCTGCGCCTTGCCGACGGTCATCTCCTCGACGGCGACGAGGTTGACGTCGTTTTCGATGTGGACGTCGACGCCGAGCTCGTCGGACAGCTTCTGCGGGACGTCGAAGCCGAGCCAGCCGGGGATGTGCGGAGCGGAGGAGAGCAGGCCGGTCCGCGGATCGAACGCCCCCTGCGCGCCGATCACGACGTGGGCCAGGTCTTCTCTTTTGATTCCGGCTGCTTCGGCGACCTGGCTCAGGGCTTCGCCGAAGGTCCCGACGACGTCGGCGCCTTCGTGCACGGGCAGCGGAGTCCGGTATTCGGCGAGCACGACCCCGGCGACATCGGCGACGACGAAGTCGGCGACGTGCGGGGTCAGGTCGACGGCGGCGACGAAGGCGAGGGCGCCGTTCGCGGCCCAGAGCTGGGCGCGGGGGCCGCGTCCGCCACCGCGGACACCGGCCTTGACCACCAGGTTGTCCTGTTCGAGCCGAGTGAGCAGCTGCGCGGTGGCGGGTTTGGACAGTCCGATGGCGAGCTCCAGCTCGGCGCGGGTCAGCGGGCCTTCCCGGAGGAGGACCTCGATGGCCGCGCGATCGTTGATCTCGCGCAGCATCCGCGGGCTACCGGCTCGCACTTCGTTCGACTCCCGACTTAATTAGGATACTTTACAGACGGTTTCCGGGGACTGTAGTGAGCCGGAGCACAGCCGTCAACGGTCTCTTGAAACGGCCGGGTAACGCTTGCCGGCCGCTGCGCCACTCGGCCCCGACGTGCACACGGCGCAACGAGAACGGCCCCGGCGGGTAGCCGGGGCCGGTTGGTCACGTCTCGTGGCAGGTCGCTTACGCAGACGTCTCGCGTGCCACCCGGACCTCGCGGCCAGGCAGGCCGAACTGCTTCGTCAGCCACTCCTTGGCCTGGTCCGACACATAGCCCTGAACATCGTCGGCCAGCGGTTCAACGGCGTGCTCCCGGACTTCCTCGTGCTTCTCCGGCGCCGGGCAGGTGAAGACGGCAAGCATGCGGATGTTCCGTAGAAGCTCTTCGCTGGTCAGCACGGCAAGCAGCGGCGAGTGGGCGACGGTGGCAGCCTTGAACGCCGCCCATGCCTTGTCCACGATGATGCCCACCACGTACTTGGTGAGCAGGGGCCGTTTTCCGCTCCGGCTCGATCGGTGGATCGTCTTGACGATGATCTTCTTGGCCCGGTCGGGGATCTCGTCGAATGCCTTGCCGAACTTCTCCAAGACCCGCACGAAACCGATGAACAGGTCGCACCAGCCGTGATCGGCGAGTTCCAACCGGATCTCCCGGACTTCCGCCGGGCTGCCCGGAAGGTCCTCGACGACGTCCTGCCAGATTCCTTCCGTCATCGCACTCGCGAAGGCGTTCACTTGAGCCAGCGCAGCCGGTCTGTCCGGTTGTTCTCCGTGTGCCGCCGATGGCCCAGCGTCCACCGACGCCACTTCGGGGGCCGGAGCACCAGAAGTGCTTTCCTCCGTCATGGACTGCGAATCATCGGACGAAGCTCCCGGCGCGGCTTCGGGTCCGCGGCGCTGCCTCGGCAGCTCCACCGATCCGTCCTTCTCGCGGGCCAGCCACACGGCGCAGTCGATCCGCACCAGATCCATGACCACTTCACCGGCTCGGCTACCGAGCCTCGTCCCGCGTTTCGCGGACCACCATTCCGTCAACTTCCCGAGAATGGAGCTCCGTCTCTCGACGCGGACCTGTTCCGGCTCGCGAGCGAACTCGACCCAGCCTTTCCAGCCGTGCTGGGAACCCCCGCAATTGCCACACCTGCAGACGTGCCCCTTGGCTTTCTCACAACTCGCCGGATGCTTACCGGTCGACACCATCGACTGGCCCCTCGTTCGACAACCCGCCCAGCTCGATCTTCCGAGCCGGCGCGCAGGCGACATACCGCCACGCTGGTAGTCGACTGATTGCCGTAAGTGAGGAGGTTTGGCCTCAGGAATCCCTGATGTCACTCCAGCCGCAAGCGTTCCGATCGACCGCGAACGTTCGGGTGAAGCGGGGGCGCACCATCCGATGCGTACCCCCGCCACTCACTCCTCCGCGTCCGCCCAGGCTTTGAGCATCACGCGGGCGATGGACGAGTTCCCCGGCAGGATGATCTCCGCCTTGCCGTCCGCGATCGGTGTCGGGCGGGCGCCTGACCGGGACGAGCTGTTCTCGAACGCCTGCCGCACCTCTGCCCGCGAAACCCACAGCGCCTCTTCGATCTCGCCGTCCGCCGGGATCAGGGGCAACGATCGGTCCGCGCGGGCCGTGAACCCCAGCATGATCGACCGCGGGAACGGCCACGGCTGGCTGCCCAGGTACCGCACGTCCGACACCGCCGCGCCCACCTCTTCGCGGATCTCGCGGACCACGCAGGCCTCCAGGGACTCGCCCGCCTCCACGAAGCCCGCCAGTACCGAATACCGGCCCGCCGGCCAGATCGGCTGGCGGGCCAGCAGCACGTGCGACCCGTTGGTGCCCTCCAGCGAGTGGACCAGGCAGATCACCGCCGGGTCCGTCCGCGGGTACTCCTCGCGGCCGCAGCCCGTGCACTTGCTCGCCCAGCCGAACTGGATCAGCTCCGTCGGGTTTCCGCAGCGCGTGCAGAACTTGGCCTGACGCCGCCAGAACCGCAGCGCTTGTGCCGTCGTGAACAGCCCCGCCGACGTGTCGTCCAGCAGGTCGCCGTACCCGCGCAGCTCGACCCAGACCTCGCCGCCGGCGCGCGGGACCTCCTCGACGAAGCCCCAGCTGCCCGCCATCTGCACCGTGTCGGCTTCGCCGGACGGCCCGCCCGGCAGCGACCAGTAGTCGACGTCCTGCCACTCGCCCAGGAACACCGCGTCCGACGGCGGCGCGGTGCCGAAGTCGACGGCCTTGCGGAACGCCAGCACGGCCGAACCCTCGACGACCGGCGTGCGGCCCTGGTCGTCGAGCAGCACGACCCGGGCGTCGGCCCAGCGCGACATCAGGCGGGACGGGTTGGTGCGCAAGCCTTCCTGACGGTCCACTGTGGACCGAGACAGCGTCGGCAGGGCACCGAGGGTGAACGGGACGGACATCAGGCCGGCTCGCCCACGACGACGTCGCCGAGCGCCAGGAGCTTGCGCTCCAGGACCGCCGCGTCGCCGACCACCACGCCCGTGAACCGCTTGGGGGCGAAGAACTTCAGCGCCGCTTCAGCCACCTCGTCGGCCGTCACCGCCGCCACCCGCGCCGGGTGCTCGTTCAGCCACTCCAGACCCAGCCCGGTCGAGGCCAGCGCCAGCACCTGACCGGCCAGCCCGGACTGCGACGACGTCGAGGTCAGCAGCGAGCCGATCGCGTACTGCCGCACCGACTCCAGCTCGTCGCCGGACGGCGGGACCTGGCCGAGGCGGCCCAGCTCGTAGCGCGTCTCCAGCAGCGCCGGCGCGGTCGCCTCCGTCGCGGTGTCCGCGTCCACGTTCACCACCGCGGTGCCGTCGGTGAACTCGAACCCGGAGTGCGCGGAGTACGTGTACCCCTTGTTCTCGCGGATGTTCTCCACCAGCCGCGACGAGAAGTACCCGCCGAAGGCCAGGTTCGCCAGCTGCAGCGCCGCGTAACCCGGGTCGGTGCGCGGCACGGTCTGCGCCGAGAGCCGGATCTGCGACTGCACCGCGCCCGCCCGCGGCACCAGCCGCACGCTCGGCCCGGTCAGCTCCGGCAACGGCGGCAGCCGCACGGCGGAGCGGTCCGACGCCCAGCCGCCGAGCACCTTCTCCAGGTCGCCGACGACGCCGTCGGGGTCGATGTCACCGACCAGCACCAGCACCGAACCGCGCGGCAGCACCGACGCCCGGTGCAGCGCGCGGACCTGCTCGGGTGTCACGACCGCGACGTCTTCGGCACGCGGCACCTCGCGGGTGGCGGGGTGGTCGCCGTAGCGGTGCTTCTGCAGGGCCTCCCGGGCGATCGTGCGCGGCTGGGTGCGCGAGACGGCGATGCGCTCGACCAGCCTCTCCTTCTCGCGCGCGATCTCGTCGTCGGCGTACGTCGCCCCGGTGAGGACGTCGCCGAGGACGTCGAGGAACGTCGGCAGCTTCTCGGCGAGCGCGGACCCGGTCAGCACCAGGCGTTCCGGGTCGACGCCGGCGCCGATGTCGCCGCCGATGAGCGCCAGCTCGGCGTCGATCTCGATGCGGTCGCGCCGGGCCGTGCCGGTCATGAGCGTCTCGGCGAGCACCTCGGCCGTCGCCGGGTGGAGCGCGTCTTCGCCCGCGAACGGGATCCACAGCCGGGCCTCGACCATCGGCACCGTCGCCTTGCGCACGGCCAGCACGCGCAGGCCGTTCGCCAGCTCGGTGTCCACATGGGACAGGTCGGCGGCGGCCCGCTGCTCGCCGAGCGGCGGCAGCGGCCGCGGCCCCCGCGTGGTGCGGCCGATCTCCTCGGCGCTGCGGTGCGTTGCAGAAGTCACTGCTCGTTGGTCCCTTCCGAAGCGGGCTTGACCACCAGGACGGCGCGCGCGTCGGGGCGCAGCGCCTTCGCCGCCGCCGAGACGGCTTCCGCGGTGACGGCGGACATCCGGTCCGCGAGCTTGTAGACCAGCGACGCGTCGCCGTAGAGCAGCTCGAACGAGCCGAGGGCCAGCGTCCGGGACACCAGCCTGTCGTGCTCGGAGTGCAGGCTCGCGGTCCAGCGCGCGGTGACCTTGCGCAGCTCTTCCTCGCTCGGCGGGGTCTCGGCGAGCTTCTCCAGCTCGTCGTCCAGCGCGGCGAGCACGCGCTCGCGCGGCACCTCGTGCGGGTGGATCAGGGTGATGGTGAACGTGTCGGGGTCGCGCGCCTCGAACGGGCCGAACAACCCGGCGCCGGCGCCGATGTCGACGACCAGTGGCTCGCGGTGCACCAGCCGCTGCTGCAGGCGGGAGCCGTCGCCGTCGGTCAGGACGCCGGCCAGCACGAGGTAGGCCAGGTAACCGTCGACGTCGTTGATCGGGTCGGGCATCCGGTAGCCGATGCCGAGCGCGGGCAGCGGCGCGTGCGGGTCTTCGACCTCGCCGTGCAGCTCGCTGGTGGGCAGCGGCTCGGCGAACGACGGCCGCCGCGGCGCGGGCCGGTGCGGGACGTCGCCGAAGTGGTCCTCGATCAGCTTCTTGGCGTTCCCGACCTCGAAGTCGCCCGCCACCGTGAGCACGGCATTGGCCGGCGAGTAGTAGGTGTCGAAGAACGCGGCGCAGTCGTCCACCGTGGCGCTTTCGAGGTCCTCGAAGCCGCCGTAGCCGTTGTGCGCGTTGGGGAACGTCGAGTAGAGCACCGGCGGCAGGGTGATCCACGGGAACCCGCCGTAGGGCCGGTTCAGCACGTTCAGCCGGATCTCTTCCTTGACGACGTCGATCTGGTTCGCCAGGTTCTCGGCGGTCAGCTTCGGCGCGCGCATCCGGTCGGCCTCGAGGAACAGCGCGCGCTCCAGCGCGGCGCTCGGCAGGACCTCGAAGTAGTCGGTGTAGTCCGGGTGGGTGGACCCGTTGAAGGTGCCGCCGCTGGACTGGACGTGCCGGAAGTGCGCGAGTTTCTCCAGGCTTTCCGAGCCCTGGAACATCAGGTGCTCGAAGAGGTGCGCGAAACCGGTGCGCCCCTCCGGCTCGGAGCGGAAACCCACGTCGTAGTGCACGCTGACGCCGACCACCGGCGCGGTCGCGTCGGGTGCCAGTACCACGCGCAGACCGTTGTCGAGGGTGTATCGGACGAGCTCGGGATCGGCCATGGCCCCACCCTACGACGCCCCCGCGGTTCCCGGCGTCCCGGCTCGTGAGTGAGAAACAGTGTGCTGACCCTGTTTCTCACGCACGAGGTCGCGGAGGTGGCCGCGGCGGGTCGTGGCCAGGGCTCCGGTCAGCTGGATCGCGAAGGATCCGGCCTGGTCAGGGGTGGTGTCGCCGTCGTGCCAGTAGATCGGCGGCGGGTGCCGGACGGCGTCGAACGCGGCGACCCACGGGCCCAGTTCACCCAGAGCGAGCGCGTACGGCAGACCCCGCGAGAAGACCAGCTCACGCTGCGGCTTCGTCAGGTCCTTGGGCCTGGCGGACGCCAGCCCGGCCGCGACGCCGCGGAGGCGCCGCGCCACGCCCGTGCCCGCCCGCCGCCGCTCGGGCAGCAGCGCCGAGCCCGCTGAGACGGCGACCCCGGCCAGCGTCAGGATGACGCCGAGCTGGGCGTACCCGGCGGTCAGCGCCAGCAGGACGGTGAGGAACACCCCGTAGCAGGCGACCCGGATCCCGGCGCGACGCAGCCGTCCCGGACGGCGCAGCCAGCCACGGCCCACGAGGTCGGCGGTCAGTTCGGCCCGGGGCACCTCGACGTGCCGCTGCCGCAGTTCGGCGAGGGTCACCGAGTCCTCCGGCAGGACGGCGTCGAAGACGGCACGCTCGAAGGCCGTGAGGTGCTCGTCGGGCGGGTTGCGGCGGGTCAGCCGGGTGCCCTCGCTCACCCAGACGTAGTTGCGGACGGCGAGGTCCAGCACGGTAGCGGCGAGGTCGGCGGGACCGGCGCGCCCGTGCAGCAGGACTCCGGCGTGCCCCGGCAGCACGCCGTCCGGGGACGCGAACTCGCCGTTGCCGGCGAGCAGGCCGGCCTTCGGCGGGTCGCCGGTGTCACGGCGGCGGGCGAACCCGGCGAACGCGGCCGCGGCCAGCAGGAACGCGCCGAAGGCCGCCCAGGCCCAGGCAACCGGGGCGGTGAGGACGAACGCGCCGGCGAGGGTCTTCGCCGGGACCAGCACCGCGTTCGCGGGGACCGTGCCGCCGGGCAGCTCGACGGTCGCGGTCATCCGGTCGCCTGCGGCGAGGTTCTGCTGGCTGAACCGGGTCAGGCCGGCGTGGTCGACCTGGGCGGCGCCGCACGGGAAGTCCGAGTCCGGCGGCCCGGCGAGGCAGTCGACGGCGGCCGGGATCCGCGGCGAGGCGAAGGAGGCCCGGATGAACTTGAGGTCGGTGCTCCAGCCGCCCGCCAGCTCCCACGTGACGCGGTTCCCGGCGACCGCACCGTCCACTGTGTACCGGACGATCGACGTCCCGGACGTGAGGCGGACGGTGAACGCGTCCGGCCCGACCTGGGCGTTGCCGCTGCCTTCGACGACGACGTCGCGGATCGTGAAGAGCCGGTCGCGGTGGTGCGGCGCGGGGACCCGCAGCTGGACGCGGCGGTCCATCGTGACGCCCTCGGGGACCGAGACCGCTTCGACGACCGACAGCGAGCCGTCGCGTTCGAGCTTGAGCTGGATCTCCGCGCTCTGCGGCACGGCCGGCAGCGGCGGCTGGTCCACGGGCGCCGCGGCCAGGAAGAGCGCCACTGCGGCGACCGCGAGCACGTCAGCGGGCGGTGCGGCCGGCCGCGGTGAGCAGCCCGTCGAGCGCGGTCAGGAACGAGGGGAAGCGCGCGCCGAACCGGCGCAGGTCGTGGTCGGTCTCCATCCCGCCGTACCAGTAGAGCCCGGCCGAGCCGTCGGACGCCGGGTTCAGCCCGGCGAAGGCGCCGAGCCAGCGTTCGGTGTCGCCGAGCACCACCGCGTACGGCAGCGACCGCGAGAACACCAGCTCGCGATCGGCCGGCGGGATGTCCTCGGCCCTGGCGGTGTGCAGGTAGTCGAGCAGGCCGCGGACCTGGCCGGCGAGCGCCCGGCCCCGCGCGGTCCGGGACGGCAGCAGCGCGGCCGCCGCGGCGACGGCGAGCCCGGCCAGCGCGACCGCGACGCCGAGCAGCGCTTCGCCGACGGTGAACGTGAGCACGGCGGTGGCGGCGAGGCCGAACGCGAAGATCCCGGCGCCGAGCCAGGTCAGCCGGCCGCGCGCGGTGTCCGGGCGGCGGGAGAACCAGCGCTTGGCGACGACGTCGGCGTACATCGCGTCGCTGATCCTGCGCAGGTCGAGGCCGCCGCGGGCGCGCAGCTGCGAGACGAGGACGGCGTCGGTGCCCGGTGGCAGCAGCGTCTCGTAGACGGCGCGCTCGAAGTCGTGCAGGTGCTCGTCGGGCGGGTTGCGGCGGGTGATCTGCCAGTCCGGGCCGGGTACTTCGGCCAGCCAGAGGTAGTTGCGGACCGCCAGGTCGACGACCGTGGCACTGATGTCGACGACGTCGACGGTCTCGTCGACGACGGTGCCGACCTGGCCCGGCAGGACGCCGTCGGGACTGGCGAAGTGGACGCGGTCGCCGTCGCGCAGCAGGACCTCGACCGGGCCGGTGGCGGCGGCGAGCGCGCCGGCGTCGGCCTTGCGGCGCCGCCGGACGAAGAGGCCGCCGGCGACGAGGAAGACGAGCAGGAGGGCGAAGCCCGCCCCGGTGAGCGGGGTCAGCGCGAAGGCGGTGGCGAAGAGGCCGACGTCGGCGAACCGCGCGTTCGCCGGGACGGTGTTCGCGGGAAGGCCGACGAGGAGGTCGACGCGCTCGCCGGGCTGGACCCCGTCCTGCTCGAGGCGGACGACACCGGTGTGGTCCAGCTCGGCGAGGGTGCAGCGGCGGCTGGAGCCGATCGGGCCGGCGAAGCAGTCCACAGGGGACAGTTGCGTCGACGGCGCGAGGAAGGAGGCGGTGAGCTTGGCGAGCGGGGTGTCGAAGCCACTGCCGACCTGCCAGCGCACCTGCTGGCGGCCGCCCTGGTCGGCGACGGCGCCGTCGACCCGGTAGGTGACGGTGCTCGCGCCGCCGGTGAAGGCGAGGACGAGCTGGTCGCCGGTGGGCCGGCTGGTGGCGGCGCCTTCGGTCTTGACGTCCGTGACGGCGAAGACGCGGTCCTGGTCGTCACCGGCCGAGACGCGGAGGGGAACGCGCGAGGTGAGCTGCTTGCCGCCGGGAACGGTGACGTGCTCGGTCACCTCGAGGCCACCGTCGCGGAGGACCTTGAGGGCGACGTCGGCGGTGACGCCTTCGGGCGGCTGGACGTCGTTGCCGCTGAGCAGCTGGGGTTTCTTGACCTGGTCATCGGGCAGGTTGGGCAGCACGGGCCCGGCGGAAGGACCCCCCTGGGCGGCAGCGGGCCCGGCGGCGACCGAGAGAGCCGCGACAGCGACCGCGGCCGCCGTCCCCCATTTCCTCAACACAGCACCACACCCTAGAGCACCCGATCTATGCTGACGCCCGGAACGGCGAGATCACCGCAGGTGACGCGGTTCCGACGGGGAAATCGCACGGGGGGTTCCAGCTTCATGACGCAAGACCCGCACGACCCGCGCCGCCCACCACCGGGGGCGCGGCCGTTGCCACCGCCCGGGGTGCGGCCGTTGCCGCCGGGCAGGCCGGGTGGTGCGCCTGGGCAGTTGCCGAGTGGAGGACCCCGCGCGACCGGGCCCACGCCGGGGCAGCCCGGCGGCGCCGGGCCGGGCCGCGGCGGCACGACGCCGAGCGGGACCCCCGGCGGCGCCCGGGCCACGCCGGGGCAGTCCGGCGGAGCGCCGCACGGACCCCACCGCACACCAGGGCAGAGCCCCGGCGGCACGACGCCGAGCGGAACCGGCGCCACGGCAGGCCAAGCGCCTGGCTTCGCCGGGCCCACGCCGGGGCAGCCCGGCGGCGCCGGGCCCGGCGGAGCGCCTGGCAGCACACCGCAACCCGGATCACCCCACGGGCCTGGCGGTATGCCGAGGCAGCCCGGCGGGGCGCCGAACCAAGGACCCGGCGGAGCACCCGGCCCAGCCTCTCGCCAAGGCCCGCAAGGCCGGCCGCCCCAGCCGAACCGAGGCGGGTGGCCGTCACACCCCGGGCAGCCTCCGCGCGGACCGCAAGCCTTCCCCGCCCAGGGACCGGCCTTCCGGCCGCCCGCTCCCCCGCCGGCGCGGGCTCCGCTTCCGCCGCCTGCCGCCGTGGCGCCGGCTCCCGCCTTCTCCCGTCCGCCGGCGCCCAGCTACCTCGGGCCGCGGTTCGCCCCCGGCTACACCCCCTACGTCGCCAAGAAGTCGAATGCCGGGGTCGTCGTGGCCGTGGCCATCATCGGGATCGTCGCCGTTGTCGGAGGCCTCGTCGCCGGTGTCGCGCTGCTCGGGGGCAGCACCCGGCACGTCGCCGACGCCGGGTACTCCAGCACCTACCCCTCCGAAACTTCCGAAACCTCGGAAACTCCCAGCGAAACGACCGTCGAAACCACCGAGACCACCAGCACGACGCGCACGTCCGAACGCACCAGCGCCACCCCGACGTCCGAAACCCCGCGCGGCCCCCGCCCGGTCGCGGCCACCGGCGACAACCCGCTGTTCGCCAACCCCGACTACGGCTTGCAGAACATCCCCTGCTCGCTGAGCCGGTGGGCGACCGACCAGAACAGCGCCACCCGGTTCTTCCAGTCCGGCATCGGCTGCCTCGACGCGATGTGGTCCCGCATGCTCGGCGCGGTCAACCTGCCGTTCCGCACGCCGAACCTGTCGGTGCCGCGGTCGCTCTCCGAATCTTCGACGCCGTGCGGCAGCGGCGGGACGGCCACCGGTGTCACGCCGTTCTACTGCCCGTCCAACGACACGATCTACATGCCCATGGACCGCATCGAGATCGAGACGTGGGGCAACCACCCCGGCCCGTACCTGTCGATCCTCGCCCACGAGTACGGCCACCACGTGCAGAACCTGGCCGGCATCGACGACGCGTACAGCAGCCAGCGCTACGACGCGGGCGCCGACTCCGCGCTCGGCCTGGAACTTTCCCGCCGCATGGAACTCGAGGCGCAGTGCTTCTCCGGCATGTTCCTCGGCTCGGCGTCGGTCTCCGGCGGCTCGGTCGACAAGAACATCTACAACGAAGCCTGGAACGCCCAGGACCGCGGCGACGACTACGCCCGCAACGGCAAACGCGACCACGGCAGCGCCAAGCACAACATCGCCTGGTGGCAGCACGGCGCCACGAAGAACCGCAACCAGCAGTGCAACACGTGGCTCTCGGCCTCGGCGGACGTCTCCTAGCCGGGCTCAGCTGGGTGGAGTGAACGGGTTGCCGGACGGCGGAGTCGGCACATCCTGCGCCGCCTGCCCGGGAACGGGTGCCGCCTGCCCCGGGCTCGCCGCCGCCTGCCCCGGCCCCGGATAGTCCTGGGCCTGAGCGGCCTGCCCCGGGCCGGGCGCCGCATACCCCGGGCCCTGCGCCAGCCAGCCCTGCCCAGAACTCGCCACCGCGTGCCCAGGAACCGGTGCCGCCTGCCCCAGACCCGGCGCCGCATAACCCTGGCCCGGCGCCACCCAGCCCTGCCCAGGAACCGGCGCCGCATGGCCCTGAGTCTCAACTGCCTGCCCCAGACCCGGCGCCGCATAACGCTGGCCCGACGCCGCATAACTCGGGTCCTGCGCCGAAAACCCCTGCCCGCGCGCCGCATCCACCTTCGCCCGGTACGCCTCCACCGCTCGGGCCTGGTCCCGGTTCCTCCGCTCCGCCAGCACCGCCGCCAGGAACGCCCACGGCGGCACTCCCGGCGGCACCGGCGTGCCCAGCGCGTTGCCCACCTGCTGCGCCAGCCCCCAGCCCAGCGCGTGCGCCGCCTCGGGGGCGAGTTGGGTGTGGCGCGTCAGGAACTGGCGGCTCGCCAGCGCCAGGTCGTCCGGGAGCCGGGTCAGGTCGAGCTGTGCCGCCCAGCCCTCCAGGCCCGGGGGCATCGCGATCGCCGCCTGGCCCGCGCTCTCCGGGACCCGCTCGCGGATCACCAGCGTGCCCGCCAGGAAGTCCCCGACGCGGCGGCCGTCGGACGAGCACAGCGACACGATCACCGCGACCGCGCCGAACAGCCCCAGCGTCCAGAAGTCCACGACGAACCCGGCCAGCCCGCGCACCAGCGCGTGCCGGAACCGGATCGGGCCGCCGTCGACGCGGACCACGCGCAGCCCCACCGCCAGCTTGCCCAGCGACCGGCCGCGGGACAGCGTCTCGAACAGCACCGGGTAGCCGACCATGATCAGCACCAGGAACACCAGGACGAGCGTCAGCGCGAGGGCTTCGTCGCCGGCCGGGACCGCCAGCGTCAGCACGAAGATCGCGCCCAGCAGCAGCGCGAACTGCACGAGGACGTCCAGCGCCATCGCCAGCGCGCGGCTGGCGAGCTTCGCGACCCGCAGGTCCAGGACGACCGCTTCGCCGGTGACCAGCTCGGATTCCTCGCGCACGCGGCCCAGCGTAGCCACGGATAGGCTGGCCGGGTGGATGTGGACGTCTTCGTCGCGGCGCACTCGGCGGAGTGGCGCCGGCTCGGCGAGCTGACCCACCGCGGCGGCAAGCTGACCGGCGCGGAAGCCGACGAGCTGGTGACGCTCTACCAGCGGACCGCGACGCACCTGTCGATCGTCCGGTCGGTCGCGCCCGACCCGGCGCTGGTGAGCAGGCTCTCCGGGCTCGTCGCCCGGGGCCGCAGCGCGATCTCCGGGTCGCACAACCCGGCCTGGCGCGAAGTCGCCCTGTTCTTCACGCGCCGCTTCCCCGCCGCCGTCTACCTCTCGCGGCGCTGGTGGATCCCGGCGGCGCTGGTGTCGATCGCGGTGATGGCGGTGATCGCCGTCTGGGTCGCCGGCGACCCGCACGTCCGCGCGGCCATCGGGACGCCGGACGAGCTGAACCAGCTGACCCGGCCCGGCGGCGAGGCGGAAAGCTACTACTCGACCGGTCCGGCGACGTCGTTCGCGGCGCGCGTGTGGACGAACAACGCCTGGGTGGCCGCGACCTGCCTGTTCCTCGGCATCGCGCTCGGCCTGCCGGTGATCGGCGCGCTCTGGCTCAACTCCCTCAACGCGGGCCTGATCATCGGCGCGATGAGCGCGGCGGGCCGCGGCGACGTCATGATCGGCCTCCTGCTCCCGCACGGCCTCCTCGAGCTGACGGCGGTGTTCGTCGCGGCGGGCACCGGGCTGAAGCTCGGCTGGACGGTGGTCGACCCCGGCCGCCGGTCCCGCACGCAAGCCCTCGCCGAGCAGGGCCGGTCGGTCGTGGTGATGGCGCTCGGGCTGGCGTGCGTGCTGTTCGTGTCCGGGCTCATCGAAGCGTTCGTGACGCCGTCGGGCTGGCCGACGTGGGTCCGCGTCGGCATCGGCGTGGCGGTGGAGGTGCTGTTCCTGGTCTACGTCTTCACGCTCGGCCGCCGAGCGGCGAACGACGGCGAAGTCGGCGACCTCGACGCGCGCGACGCCGGCGACGCGCTGCCCGAGTCGGCCTAGAGCCGCCCGGCTGCCTTCAGCGCCAGGTACCGGTCCGCCAACGCCGGCGGCAGCTCCTCCGGCACCGCGTCCACGACACTCACGCCGTGCCGCCCGAGCCGCTCGGTCACGCGCGAACGCTCCGCCATCGTCCGCGAAGCCGCCGCCGCGTCGTACACCGCCTCGGCGTCACCGCGGCCCGCGAGCATCTCCGCCACCCGCGGGTCCGCGACCGACGCGACGATCAGCTCGTGCCGTGCGGTCAGCGAGCTCAGCACCGGGAACAGGCCCTCCTCCAGCGGCGCCGCGTCGAGCCCGGTCAGCAGCACGACCAGCGCGCGGCGGCGCGTCCGCCGGAGGACTTCCGCGACCATTCCCCGCGCGTCCGTCTCGACGAGCGACGGCTCGAGCGGCGCCATCGCGTTCACCAGGGACGTCAGCAGGGACGCCCCGGACGAGCCCTGGACCGCCGCCCGCAACCGCCGGTCGTACGCCAGGAGATCGACGCGGTCACCGGCCCGGGACGCCAGCGCCGCCAGCAGCAGCGCCGCGTCCATCGCCGCATCGAGCCGCGGGGCGTCGCCGACCCGGCCCGCCGACACGCGGCCGGTGTCCAGCACAACCACGACGTGGCGGTCCCGCTCGGGACGCCAGGTCCGGACCATCACGTCCGCCGCCCGCGCGGTCGCCCGCCAGTCGATCGACCGGACGTCGTCGCCGATCACGTACTCGCGCAGCGAGTCGAACTCCGTGCCCTGGCCGCGGATCAGCACCGCGTTGCGGCCGTCGAGCTGCTGCAGCCGCGCCAGCCGCGACGGCAGGTGCTTGCGGCTGTGGAACGGCGGCAGCACGCGCACGGTCCACGGCACCTCGTGCGAACCCTGCCGCGCCGCCAGGCCCAGCGGCCCGATCGAGCGGACCGTGACCCGCGCCGCCGTCCGGTCGCCCCGTCGCGACGGACGCAACGCCGTGACCAGCGCCCGCCGCTCCCCCGGCGGAACGCGCAACGCGTGCCGGTCTTCGGCGCCCGCGCTCGGCGGCCACGCGTCCCGCAGCAGGCCGCGCACGGCCCGCCGGCCGGGGTTGGCCACCACCAGTGTCACCTCGGCCGGTTCGCCGAGCCGGACGGACGTGTCGCCGGACCGCGAAAACGTCAGCGCGCGCACGCTTCCCGCCAGCACCAGGTCGACCACGACCAGTGCCAGCAGCACCGCGCCGGCCGCCAGCAGCCCGGTCTCCGACGGCAGCAGCAGGCCGACGACCAGCGCGCCGAACAGCGCCAGCAGCCCGAGCCTCCCGGTGACGGCCATGTCAGCGCGGCACGGGCACGGAGGCGAGCACGCGGTCGAGCACGCCGTCCGCGGTGACGCCCTCCAGCTCGGCTTCCGGCCGCACGTCCAGCCGGTGCCGCAACGCGGGCCGGGCCAGGGCTTTCACGTCGTCAGGGGTCGCGTAGTCGCGGCCGGCGAGCCACGCCCAGGCGCGGGTCACCGCGAGCAACGCCGTGGCACCACGGGGAGAAACGCCGAGGCGCACCGACGGCAGCTGCCGCGTCGCCCGGCACAGGTCGACGACGTACCCGATCACCTCGGGCCCGACCGTCACCCGCGCCACGGCCTCCCGCGCGGCGGCGAGTTCGGCGGCACCGGCGACCGCGCGAAGGCCCGCCGCGGCCAGGTTGCGCGGGTCGAAGCCCTGCGCGTGCCGCCACAGGATGCCGATTTCGTCCTCGCGCGAGGGCGCGGGCATGGTCAGCTTCAGCAGGAACCGGTCCAGCTGCGCCTCCGGCAGCGGGTAGGTGCCCTCGTACTCCACCGGGTTCTGCGTCGCGATGACGATGAACGGGTCCGGCAGCGGCCGCGACTTCCCGTCGATCGAGACCTGCCGCTCCTCCATCGCCTCCAGCAGCGACGACTGCGTCTTCGGCGGCGTCCGGTTGATCTCGTCGGCGAGCAGCAGGTTCGTGAACACCGGCCCTTCGCGGAAGGAGAATTCGCCGCTGTGCGCGTCGTAGACGATCGAACCGGTGACGTCGCCGGGCATCAGGTCCGGGGTGAACTGCACGCGCGTGGTCTCCAGGTCCAGTGCCGCCGCCAGCGCCCGCACCAGCAGCGTCTTCGCCACGCCGGGGACGCCTTCGAGCAGCACGTGCCCGCGGCAGAGCAGCGCCAGGATCAGCCCGGTGACCGCGGCGTCGTTGCCGACGACGGCCTTGCCGACCTCGGCGCGCAGCGCGATCAGCGCGTCGCGGGCCCCGGTCGCGTTTTCGGTACCGCTGCTCAACTTCGCCCTGCCTCTCGTTCCACCCTGTCCAGTTCGTCCGCCAGCCGGACCAGCGCCGGGTCGTCCGGCACCGGCGGGCCGTAGAGCACCGCGCCGACGTCGTTCGCCGGACGGCCGGTGCGCGCGCTCACCGAGTGCACCAGCGCCGCCGGGCCGGCGTCACGCGGCAGGCCGAGCGCGGACCGCAACCGCGCGCGGGCCGCCTCCCGCAGCGTTTCGCCCGCGTGTCCCGCGGCTTTCGCCCGCCGGTACAGCCGGGCGCGGCCCTCGGCCGTCTCGGCCGCGCGGACCACGATCGGCAGCGGCTCGGTGACCACCGGACCGAGCCGGCGGGCCCGCCACAGCGCCAGCAGCACCGCGGCGACGCCCACCTGGGCGGCACCGTAGTACCAGCCGTCCGGGATCAGCGCGGAGATCGGCTTCCGCGAGTCGTCGAGCCCGGGGTCCATTGTGGACGGCAGGTACCAGGCCAGCTTCGGGTGCGCGCCCAGCAGGTGCAGCGCCAGCGCCGCGTTGCCCTGCTCGGCGAGCCGCTCGTTGGTCAGCGGCGCCGGGTCGCCGAGCAGCGTCGTCGTGCCGCCCGAGTCGGCGAGCTGCAGCAGCGTGCCGCCGCCGTCCTCGCCCGGGTAGCACGAGCGCGCGCCGGGCGAGGTGTAGCCGATGCCGCCGAGCGTGACGTCGCCCGCCGCGACCGCCGCGGCGACCGTGCACTGCGGGCTCAGCGTGCCGATGTCGCTGCGGCCCGCGGCGTGCACCAGCGGCAGGGAGTCGTGCAGGGTCGGCGCTCCCGGCGTCACCAGGACGACGTCCGCGGCACGCTGCCGCAGCGCGTCGAGCCGCTTCGCCGGGACCAGGTCGGGCCGGGTGACCAGCAGCGTCGCGTCTTCGCCGACCGCGTCGTCCGCTTCGGCCATGGTGTGCGCCGTCCGGATGTCGACACCCTGGTCGCGCAGGAGCTTCGCGAGCGCGTGCGCGCCGCCGGGCTCGTAGGAGCCGGGTTCGAGGGCGCCGTGCGTCTGCTCGCCGCGGCCGAGCAGCAGCAGGGCACCGGCGAGGAAGATCAGGGCCACCAGCGCGAGCGGGACGCGCACCCCGCGCCAGATCCGGCGCGCGTCCGGAGAGACCGAGGTGCTCACGAGCCCGCCATGGCGACCGGCCGCGCACGACGGCAGCGTTCGTCCAGCTCGGTCAGCGTGCGGTAGGCCGCCTCGGTGCCTTCACGGCCGCCGTAGTGGACGTCGTCGAACAGCCGCGCCCCCTGCCGCAGGCCGGTGGCCAGGTCCGGCAGCAGCACCCCGGCCTCGGCGGCGGCCTCGTCCGCCGTCCGGCCGGACCGCGCGTCCAGCAGCGCGCGTTCCTCCAGGCCGCGGACGACGGCCCGGAACCGGTCGCGGACGGCGTCGCCGTACCGGCCGCCCGCGGCGGCTTCGGCGGCCGAGCGGCGGTAGTCGTCGGCGCTCTGCCGCTGCCCGCCGAAGACGGCGCGCTCGGCGCGCGCGGCGCGCGCGACCTTGCCGGTGCGCAGCCGGATCACCACGACGAGCACGATCAGCAGCACCACCACCAGCAGCAGGCCGAAGATCCCGCCCGGGACCACCGACGAGAGGCCGTTCAGCAGTTTTTCCAGCTGCTCGCCGAGCCACTGTCCGAGCTGCTGCAGGACGTTCGGCCGCGCGTCCCGGTACTTCGGGTCGCTCAGCTCGTGGGCGGCGGCGCGCCGGGCGTCGTCCCGGTCGATGCCGACCGGGATGTCTCGCGGGACCAGCGTCACCATGCCTGCGGCGGCTGCACGCCGGCCGCGCGGGCCAGCTCGATGTCCATGCCTTCGCGGCGCATCCGCTGGTCGAGGTAGACGATCACGGTGACCAGCGTGACGAACGGGATCGCGATGGTGCCGGAGACGATCTGCCCGGCCGAGGCCAGCAGCAGGTCGCCGGTGCTCGGCACGTACACCTTGCCCGGGTTCAGCACCTGGCTGAACACGCCGGTGCCGAGCGCGAACGGCAGCTGGATGATGTTCTCGAAGAACGACTCGATCACCTTCGCCAGCACCAGGATGCCGAGCACCCGCCAGAACGCGCCGCTGACGAGCTTGGCCGTGCGGGCGAAGGCTTCGCGGAACGTGCCGCGTTCGAGCACCAGCGCGGGCGCGGCCAGCGCCCAGAACACCCAGGCGACCACGCCGGGGATGATGCAGAGCATGAGCCCGACGGTGGTGACCAGCGCGTAGACGAACGCGACGCCGAGCAGCGGCAGCAACCGCGGCTGCACCTCGCGCCACACGAGGCCGAAGCTGACCTCGCGCCCGAGCGCGGCGCGGCCCATCACCGCGGCCATCAGCCCGGTCGTGACGGTCAGCAGCAGGGTCGAGATCAGCAGCGACGGGATCAGGGCGAGGAAGAGGTCGCCGAACGCGCCGAAGACGGCGTTCTGCAGCTCTTCTTCGGTCGCGCCGGGGCCGAGCCTGCTCGTCGCGGTGAGGTTCTCCAGGTCGGGGAGCACGAGCCGCTGGACGAGGAAGCCGATCGCGGCGTTCACGACGGCCATGACGGCACCGATGCCGAGGATCAGCAGCGGGTGCCGCCGGATGGCGGTGATGGCGCCGTCGAGGACGTCGCCGACGTTGAGCGGCCGGAGCGCGATGACACCGGGCTTGCCGAGGCCGTGCGGGTGCCAGCCGCGCCCCTGCGGCGGTGCGCCGGAGAAGGGCGGCGGTGTGCCGGGACCCCACCCACCGCCCGACGGCGGCTGCGGGCCAGGCTGCGGCGGACCGCCCACGGAAGCCCCCGGTGCATCCGGTGGCTGCCACCCGCCCGTCGATACCGGCGCACCGGCCCCCTGCGCGTCCCTCGGCTCCCACCCGGCCGCCTGCGACGCGCCCGCGGGCGTCGCCTGAGTGTCCGGCGGCTGCCACCCGCGCGGCGGCGTGGCCGGTGACTGCCCGTGGCCTTCCGGCGGCTTCGCTTCACCCGAACCGGGGACGGGTGCCTGGGGGACGCCCTGGCTGGGTGTCGGCGTGCCGGCGCCCTCGCCGCCGGGCGCGCCACCGGTGTCTGTCATCGAAGCCCCTCGCCTGCAGTGCCTGCTTGCCGACACTCTCTCAGAGCCGCTGACACCCGGCCAGACCTGGGGTGACGTCCGGGCGCGGTGACTGCGTGCGCACAGACGGGTGCGAGAGGCCCCGTTCCCCCGATATGCTGAACCGCGGGATCGGGTACCCCCGGTCCGTACCGAGACCCTTCGGGACTGCCCAGTGACGCAACCGCCCCCCGGCCGGGTACCGCCGCCTCGCGGAACCGTCCAGCCGCCGCCGGTGCCGGGTGTGCCGCCGGATCTGCCCTGGCTGGGCCGCCCGCACGCGGTGGCCGCGCCGCGGCGCCGCTCGCCGGCCGCCGTGATCGGGGTGTGCCTCGGCGCCATCGCCGTGCTGGTGCTCGGGCTGGTCGCGATCGTGGCCCTCAACCGCGACGAAACGCCGCTGGCCAACGCCAACTACCGCGACGCACCGCCGTCGCAGGACAGTCCTTCGCAGCTGCCGCCCGGTGGCGCCGGCGCGCCGGCTTCGGCGTCGAACCCGTCGACCGAGCCGTCGACCCCCAGCGCGACCGGCCCGCAGAAGATCCTCAAGCTCGCCGACCACCCGATCCTGCAGGACCCGAACGCGGGCCTGCAGAACCGCGTCTGCAACCTGCCGCCGTGGCAGAGCACGCAGGACGGCGCGGAAGCCTTCTTCACCGCCGCCAGCAAGTGCCTCGACGCCGCGTGGGGCCCGTTCCTCGAGGCCTACCACCTGCCGTTCACGCCGCCGGCGCTGCACTTCCCGACCGGCGCCAGCTTCGAGACCGAGTGCGGCACCATCCAGGTCGGCATCGCGACCGCCGCGTACTACTGCGAAAACAACCTGTACGTCCCGTTCCGCGGGCTGCAGACCGACCAGTACGGCAACAACCCCGGCGTCTACCTCGCCCTGTTCGCCCACGAGTACGGCCACCACGTCCAGGAGGTCGCCGGGCTGATGGACGCGGCCTGGCAGAAGATCTACGAGGCGGGCCAGAACAGCCCGGCCGGGCTGGAGATGTCGCGGCGCAAGGAGCTGCAGGCCCAGTGCTTCTCGGGCATGTTCCTCGGCGCGCACGTCGACCAGGGCGGCACGATCAGCCGCGACATGTACAACAAGGCCTGGAACGACCAGGAAACCCGCGGCGACAACACCTCCCGCAGCCACGACCACGGGACGAACGCGCACTACGCGTCCTGGTGGCGGGCGGGCGCGACGAGCAACCGGATCGCCGACTGCAACACGTTCGCGGCGCCGTCGTCCGAGGTCAGCTAGCCGGTTTCGGCCGCGGCTGCGTGCGAAGCACGAGGTAGACGTACATCCCGCCGGAGAAGCACGCGAACACCAGCAGCGCCAGCCCCAGCGGGCGGCGCGCGTCCGACGCGCCGGGCGAGGTGTCCGCGGCCTGGACGGTCACCGTGCCCTGGTCGGGCAGCTGGTCCGGCACGCTGACGTCGACGCGCTCGCCCTGGCCGTGCCCGCAGCCGTTGAAGGTGCCCACGTGGGTCTTGCCGGCGACGGTGAACTTCACGGTCTCGACGGCGTCCGGCTTGTCGCACGGCGCCGGCTTGGTCACCTCGGCGGCCACCGGCGCGCCGAGGGTGTCGCCGGTGATGCCGAGCAGCCCGGGCCCGGCGAGCCAGGCGAGCAGCACGACGAGCACGCCCGCCGCGGCGGGGATCGCCACCGTGGGCCACTTCAGGGCGAGGGATCGCGGAGGCACTTCGCCATGGTTCCAGATCCCGCGGCCAAAACCCAGGCGCCCTGGTCGAGCCCAGAGCGCCCCAAGGCGGCCTTGGTTGCGTTGAATCAGCACCGCGGCGCGAAGCGCCTCCGCTGAGGGCGGCGGCGGGGGCATGGGAGGAGCACCGAAGGCCACCTTGGGTGCGTCCCACGCACCCAAGGCCACCTTGGGTGCGTCCCACGCACCCAAGGCCCCCTTGGGTGCGTCCCACGCACCCAAGGCCCCCTTGGGTGCGTCCCACGCACCGAAGGCCACATTGGGGCGCTCGGCCGGGGCTATCGCTGCTCGATCTTCTCCGCCGGCGTCACCTTCTTGACGTACAGCAGCCGGTCGCCGGGCTCGATCGCGTCGGCCTGCGGGGCGTCCACGCGGTACAGCACGCCGTCGCGGACCACGCCCAGCACCAGGTCCGACAGGTGCCGTGGCGAGCCGCCCTCCTCCGACGGTTCCACCGGCCGCTCGGCGATCGCCAGCCCCGACTCCGGTGTCAGCAGGTCCTCCATGATGTCGACGACCAGCGGCGTCGACGTCGCCATGCCGAGCAGCCTGCCCGCCGTCTCGCTGGACACCACGACCTGGTTGGCGCCGGACTGCTTGAGCAGGTGGACGTTCTCCGCCTCCCGCACCGACGCCACGATGTGCGCCTTCGGTGCCAGCTCGCGGGCGGTGAGCGTGACGAGCACCGCCGTGTCGTCGCGGTTCGGCGCGACCACGACCGCGCGCGCGTGCTGCACCGCCGCGACGCGCAGGACGTCGGCCCGGGTGGCTGAGCCGTGCACGGCGACGAGGCCGAGCGCGCTGGCCTGGTCGAGGGCCTGCTGGTCGGTGTCGACGACGACGATCTGGCCCGGGGCGACGTTCTCGTCGCCGAGCAGCGCGTTGACGGCGGACCGGCCCTTGGTGCCGAACCCGACGACGACGGTGTGGTCGCGCACCTTCGTCCTCCACTTCTGGATCTTGAACGCCTGCCGGGAGCGCTCGGTGAGCACCTCCAGGGTGGTCCCGACCAGGACGATGAGGAAGAGCACCCGCAGCGGGGTGATCACCAGCACGTTCACCAGGCGGGCGGACGACGTCGCGGGCGCGATGTCGCCGTAGCCGGTCGTCGAAAGAGAGACGGTGGCGTAGTACAGGCTGTCGAGCAGGGACAGGCCGTCGCCGTTCGCGTCGCGGTAGCCGTCGCGGTCGAGGTACACGATGATCACCGTGGCCAGCAGCGCGAGCAGCGCGCCGATGATCCGCTTCACGATCGAGCGAAGCGGGCTGACCGTCAGCTCGGGCATCCGCAGGATGCCGACGAGCTCGTGGTCGGGCCGATCGGTGAGACTGCCCAGCGGCAACCGCTTCAGGGCTTTCATGCACCCGCTCCCGGAGGCAGGTGTCGAGCGTCACTCACGCCCGGAGGATAGCCGAACGGAGTACCCGGCCGCCGCGTGGAAGCATGAAGTCCATGGCGATTTCGCACCGGCCCGCGCGCGTCCTGGCCGCGGTACTGGGGTTCATGGGCGTCCTGCACTTCGCGGTGCCGAAGCCGTTCGACGGGCTGATCCCGCGGGCGTTGCCGGGGTCCCGGCGTGCGTGGACGTACGGGTCGGGCGGCGCGGAACTGGCCGTGGCGACCGCGGTGGCCGTGCCCCGGACGCGCCGCCTGGGCGGTCTCCTGGCGGCCCTGCTGTTCCTGGGGGTGTTCCCGGGGAACGTCAAGATGGCGATGGACGCGCGCACCGCCCCGCTCCCGCGCCGCGCGATCGCCTGGGCGCGGCTGCCGCTGCAGTGGCCGCTCATCGCCTGGGCGCTGAAGGTCCGCGACGACGCGCAACTCGCGCGAACTGCTCACGCCTCGGGGATCTCGCGCAGCAGCCGGCGGAGTCCTTCGGCGTCCAGCAGGTCGGCCGGGCGGATCGTGCGGTTCGCGCGGACGTAGTGGAACGCCGCGCGGACCTGCTCGACCGGGACGTTCTTCAGCGCCGCCCACGCCATGCGGTAGGCCGCCAGCTGGACCGCCAGCGCCGGCAGGCGGGACTCCGGCGGGACCGCGCCCGTCTTCCAGTCCACGACCTCCCAGTAGCCGTCCGGATGCCGGAACACGGCGTCCATGCGGCCGCGCAGGGTGATGCCCTCGACGTCCGCCGAGAACGCGACCTCCACCGCGTGCGGCACCCGGGACGCCCACTCGCTCTTCTCGAACTCCGCCCGCAGCTGCTCGAAGTCGGCGTCGGGTGCTTCGCCGAAGTCGGCGGCGCCGGGGAGGTCGTCGATCTCGATGAGCTGGTCACCGGCGAAGCGGCGTTCCAGCCAGCCGTGGAACTCCGTGCCGCGGCGGGCGAAGCTGTTGGGCTCCACCGGCAGCGGGCGGCGCAGGTCCGCCGCCAGCTTGCCGGCGTCCTCGGCCAGCGCGACCAGCTGGCTCACCGAAAGCCGCGACGGCAGCGGCACCCGCTTGACGTGGTCGTCCTTGCGCGCCCACTCCTCCAGCAGGACGTCGGTGTCGGTCGTCCAGCCGTCGGGATCGTCCTCTTCGGACTCTTCGTCGTCCGGAGTGGACAATGCTTCGAAAACGAGCTCCACGCCGGTCTGCACGCCGGTGCGGCGATCGGCCAGCGGGTCCACCGGCCACCTGGCCGCACGTGAGTCCGAGACGAGCGGGTTCTCCTCCTCGGCGGCCGGCTCCGGCGCCCACTCGGCGATCTCCCCGGCGCCCGTCTCGCGCAGGACGTCGCCGATCTCCGTGAGGAACTCCGACGGGCCCTTGAACCGGCTGCTGCTTTCGTTCCACCAGTGCCCGGACACGATCAGCGCGTGCTCGGACCGCGTCAGCGCGACGTAGCAGAGCCGGCGTTCCTCCGCCTGCTCCCGCTCGACGAACCCCGCTTCGTGCTGCTCCAGCCCGTCCTGGACTTCCTTGCGGTCGTAGCCCTCGGCGATCCGCAGCTCCGGCAGGTCTTCCGAGTCGCCGCGCAACGCCGCGGGCAGCGACGTCGCCGTCCGCAGCCACGAAGACGACCGCCGCCGTCCCGGGAACACCTCGTGCACGAGGTGCGGCACGGCGACGACCTCCCATTCGAGGCCCTTCGCCGAGTGCACGGTGAGCACCTGCACGCGGTCCGGCACGACCTCGACCTCGCCGGGGGTGAGCCCGTCTTCGGCGTGCGCGGCCGTGTTCAGGTAGTCCACAAAGGACAAGAGGGTGGCGGTCGGTGCCGTTTCGGCGTAGTCGGTGACGACTTCGGCGAACGCATCCAGGTGCGCCCGCCCGGCGGAGCCCGGCCGGGCCAGCGACTCCACGTCCAGCAGCATCGTCCGCTCGACGTCGGCGACGAGCTCCGGCAGCGACTGGTCGAGCCGCCGCCGCAGCGCCGCGAGCTCCCGGCCGATCCGCCGGATCCGCTGGTAGCCCTCGGCCGAGTAGCGCGACGGGTCGCCGGGCTCGTCGATGGCGTCGATCAGCCCGGCCTGCTCGACGCGTTCCACGACCAGCTCGGGCGTGTCGGAGGACTTCTCCGGGCTCGACAGCTCGCCGGCCCGCCGCCACAACGCGGCGACGTCGGCCGCCGCGAGCCGCCACCGCGCGCCGGTCAGCAGCCGGGCGGCCGCGCTGCCCGACAGCGGGTCGGCGAGCACCTTCAACGTCGAGACGAGGTCCGCGACCTCGGGCTCGTCGAGCAGCCCGCCGAGCCCGACGACCTCGACCGGCAGCCCGCGCGCCCGCAGTTCCGCGGCGATCGGCGCCATGTCGGCGCGGCGCCGCACGAGCACGGCGGCGGTCGGCGGCTTGCCGGTCTGCTCCTGGTGGGCGTACCAGCGCCGGGCGAGGGCGTCGGCGACCCACGCGCGTTCGGCGCGGATGTCCGGCAGGAGCGCGCACGCGATGTCGGCGGGCCCGGCGCCGTCGCGGGCCCGCAGTCGTTCGACGCCGAGGCCGCGGGCGCGCAGCGGTTCGGCGATGGCGTTGGCGAGGTCGAGGATCTCCGGCGGGTTGCGGAAGCTGGTCAGCAGCCCGAACTCGTGCGCGGGGACGAGCCGTTCGCCGTCGAAGCGCGGGAAGTCGGTGGTGAAGCGGGGCAGGTTGGCCGCGCTGGCCCCGCGCCAGCCGTAGATGGCCTGCGCGGGGTCGCCGACCGCGGTGACCGGCATGGGCGGGTTTTCGACGCCGCCGAACAGGGCCCGCAGCAGGACGCGCTGGGCGTGCCCGGTGTCCTGGTACTCGTCGAGCAGCACGGCGCCGAAGCGTTCGCGTTCACCGCGCACGACCGACGGGTAGCCGCTCGCCAGCTGCGCGGCCAGCGACATCTGGTCGGCGAAGTCGAGCGCGCCTTCGTTCCGCTTGCGCCGGTGGTATTCCTCGACGAGCGGCAGCAGCGCGAGCCGGAAGTGCTGCGCCGCCATGATTTCGGTGAGCTTCTGCGGCAGCGCGGCCCGCTGGCCCTTGGCGCGCGGGGCGTTCTCGATGACGCGGCACATCCACGTCGTGTATTCGGCGAGCTGCTCGGTCGAGATCAGGTGCTCGCCCAGCTCGCCGGCCAGCTGCAGCAGGTCGGCGGTGACGGTCGGCGGCACGCGGTCGGTGTCGAGCTCATTGTCCCAAGTGGACACGACGCGGTGCGCGATCTGCCACGACGACGTTTCCGACAGCAGCCGGACGCCGGGCTGGACGGGCAGCCGCAGGCCGTGTTCGGACAGCAGGCGGCCGGCGTAGGCGTGGTAGGTGAGGACGGTGGGTTCGCCGGCGACCACCGTGGCGCGCAGGCCGCCGGTGGGGTCGAGCCGGTCGAGCAGCCCGGAGCCGGCGAGCCGCCGCAGCCGCGCCCGGACGCGCTCGCCGAGCTGACGCGCGGCCTTGCGGGTGAAGGTGAGGCCGAGGACCCGATCGGGGCTGACGATGCCGTTGGCGACGAGCCAGACGACGCGCGCGGCCATCGTCTCGGTCTTCCCGGCCCCGGCCCCGGCGACGACCAGGGACGGCTCGACCGGCGCGGCGATGACGGTGGCCTGTTCGGGGGTCGGCCGGTGCAGCCCGAGCGCGTCGGCCAGCTCGGCGGGCTCGACGGGGTTGGCGACGACGAGCGGGCTCACCGGCGCCCCCCACCCGGTCGTGAGTGAGAAACAGGGTTAGAACACTGTTTCTCACTCACGACGTCTTTTGTGGTCACGGGCCTGGCACCTGCCGTCCCTCGGGCCGCAGGGGGCAGCAGCCCCGCGCCGGGCACCGGTCGCAGTCCGGGTTCTCCTGGGCTTGGTAGTCCGGCCCGGCCGCCGACGCCGCCGCGTCGCGGACCAGGTCCAGCCACTGCTTGCCGCCCACCTCGTCCAGCGGCGGCTGCGAGCGCTCCGTCGACCCCGTCTTGTTGTTCGCCTTCGCGACGTACACCAGCCGCGCGCCGCCCGGCTCGTTGCTGCCCTTGATCGCGCCCAGCAGCACCGCCAGCTGGTACGCCGCCAGCTGCGGGTGGGCCTCCGCGTCCGCGCCGGACACCGGGACCTTGCCCGTCTTGATGTCGACGATCACCGGCCGCCCGTCCGCGTCCAGCTCCACCCGGTCGACCCGGCCGCGCAGCAGCACCCGGACCTCGTCCGCGCCCCCGGCGGGCAGCTCGACCTCGATGTCCTGCTCGACCCCGGCTTCCTTCAGCTCGGCGCGGCTGCGCTCCAGCCACGTCACGAAGTTCTGCAGCATCTGCTCGACCCGCCGCCGCTCGCGCCGCGAGAACCACGGCGCGCCCGCGTCGACGCGGACCCACGCCTCGTCCAGCGCCGCCTGCAGCTCCGCGTCCGTCGACCCGGCCGCGACCGCCTGCGCCAGCCCGTGCACCAGCGTCCCGGTCACCGCGGCCAGCTGGGCCGGGTCCGAACCGCCGTGCCGCTCGATCATCCACCGCAGCGGGCACTTGGTCAGGATTTCCACCGTGGACGGTGAGATCCGGATCAGGTCGCCCGGCGGGTGCACCGGCTCGTCCGTCGACGCCGGGAGCAGGCCGTACCACGTCGACGGGTGCGCGCCCGGCACCTTCGCCTCCGCCAGCCGGGCCAGCTGCTTCGCCGCGCGACGGCGGCGGGCCGGGTCGGCTTTGTCGTCGCAGACGACCTCGCGCAGCTCGCCCACCAGCTCGGCGAGCACCAGCGACCGGCCCGGCGGCTTCATCCGCGAGTCCAGGCCACCGTCGTCGGCGCCGTTCTCCTCGAGGTCGTCGAGGAAGCGCGACGGCTGTTCGTCCTCTCCGGACACCGCCGTGACCAGCAGCGTCCGCTTCGCCCGGCTCATCGCGAGGTAGAACAGGCGCCGTTCCTCGGCGAGGATCGGCGCGGTCGCCGAGACGGCGTCGTCGTCCACACCGGACATCAGGTCCTTGAGCCGTTCCACGCCCAGCACCGATCCGCGCAGCCGCAGGTCCGGCCACGCGCCCTCCTGGACGCCGGCCACGGCCACGACCGTCCACTCGCGGCCGGCGGCCGCGTGCGCGGTGAGCAGCGAGACGCCGTCGGAAGGCACGGCCGCCGGGGCGAGCGTGTCGCCCGCGATCTGCTGCGCGCCCAGGTAGTCCGCGAACGACGCGACGCTCGCGCGCGGCAGCCGGTCGACGTACCGGCCGGCGGCGTCGAACAGCGCGACGACGGCGTCCAGGTCACGGTCGGCCTGCGCCCCGAGCGAGCCGCCGCGCTCGATCTGCTTCAGCAGCTTCTCTTCCAGGCCGCTTTCCCGCCACAGCTGCCACAGCACCTGCTCGACGCCGTCACCGCGTGCGACGGCCTGGTGCGTGACGCGCAACAGCCCGCCGACGCGCCGCACCGGCTCGGCCTCCGCGTCAGCCAACCCGGCGAGGATGTCCCCGCCGCGCAACGCTTCCACGAGCAGCTCGTCACTCGACCGCTGCCCGCCGCCGGCCAGTTCGAGCCGCCGCAGGCCACGGCGCAACCGCCGCAGCGCCAGCGGATCCGCGCCGCCGAGCGCCGACGACAGCAGCATCTCCGCGAGGTCGACGTCCAGCAGTTCCGGCGACGGCGCGAGCTTCAGCACGGCCAGCAACGGCCGTACCGCGGGCTGGCGAGCCAGCGGCAGCTCCTCGGTCGCCGACCCGATCGGGACGCCGGCCGCGCGCAGAGCCCGTTGCAACACCAGGAAAGTCCGCGCGGGTGAGCGGACGAGCACCGCGATCTCCGACCACGGCACGCCGTCGACGAGGTGCGCGCGGCGGAGCTGGTCGGCGATCCAGCTCGCCTCGGCGGCCGGGGTCGGCATCACCCGGACCCGCACGGTGCCCCCGGACGCCCCGGCGGGCGGGACGATCTTGCGGTGCGGTGACGCGCCCGGCAGCGTCGCGCCGATCTTCGCCACCGCCAGGCGGACGGCCGGGGCGAGCCGGTGGGCGGTGGTGAGCGTGACGGTCCGGCTGCCGTCCGGGTCGGCGTCGGCGAACAGGCTCGCGTCGGCGCCGCGGAAGGAGAACACGTTCTGGTCGGGGTCGCCGGCCACGACGAACTCGGCCGCGGTGTGCCCGATCATCCGGACCAGGCTGGTCTGCAGCGGGTCGAGGTGGTGGGCGTCGTCGACGAACAGGTGCCGGACGCGGGTGCGCTCGCGTTCGCGCAGCTCGTCGTCGTCCTCCAGGGCCAGCAGCGCCGAAGTGACCAGCTCGGCGGCGTCCAGCGCGGGCGCGCTCGCCACGCCCAGCGCGTTGCCGCCCGCGCCCTGCAGCTGCGTGACCTCTTCGTACTGCGCCCAGAACTGGCCGGCCGCGATCCACTCGTCGCGGCCGCGGCGGCGGCCCAGCTCGGCGAGGTCCTCCGGGCCGAGCCCGCGCTCGGCGGCGCGCATCAGCAGGTCACGCAGCTCCTCGGCGAAGCCGGGGACCATCAGCGCCGGCCGCAGCTGCTCGGGCCAGTACTCGGCCCCTTCGTCGAGGTCGCCGGCGAGCAGCTCGCGGACGACGACATCCTGCTCGGCACCGGCGAGCAGCCGCGGCGGCGGCAGTTCTTCGGCGATCGCTTCCAGCCGCAGCAGCGAGTAGGCGTACGAGTGGACGGTCCGGACCAGGGGCTCGCGGACGGTCCGGGGCAGCGGCCGCGCCTGGTCCGGGTCGGCGGTGAGGCGGCGGGTGATGTCGGCGCGCAGCGCGTCGGCCGCCTTGCGGGACGTCGTGAGCACCAGCACGCTCTCCGGGTCGGCGCCCTCGGCGATGCGGCGGGTGGCGGCCGTCGCGAGCAGCGACGTCTTGCCGGTGCCGGGGCCGCCGAGCACGCGGAGGAACCCGCCGGGCGCGGAGAGCACGCGCCGGGCGCCTTCGTCCCAGGTGAACGTGGGTGCGTCGGGGATCGGCGTGCGCACCAGCCGCGCGTCCGCCTGCGCCGTTCGCCTCCCGTTCACCCCGCGATGGAACCACGCCCGGTCCCCCGGGTGGTGCACCGGCACGCTCGAGAGCGACGAAGACCTCGCCCGCTGCGGCGGGCGGCGACGCAAAGTGTCGTACCCGTGCGGCACAGTGGGGACATGGACGACGTGCTGCACGAGCGGGTGCGGGAGATCATCGAGTCGGTGCCGGCCGGCACGGTGGCGACGTACGGCGACATCGCGGCGCTCGCCGGCGCGCCGTCGCCGCGGATGGTCGGCGCGATCCTGGCCGAAGACGGGCACGACCTGCCGTGGCACCGGATCCTGCGCGCGAACGGGACACCGGCGCCGCACCTGGTGCACGACCAGCTCGAACGGCTGCGGGCGGAGGGCGTGCTGGCCGACGGCCAGCGCGTCGACCTGCGCAGGTACCGCTGGAAACCGGAGGATGACAGCCTGGCCTGACGACGACACCGGTGGAGCGCCCGACCCTGACCTGCCACCGGGCCCTGGTGACGGCGGCCCGGCCCGTGACCTCGGGCACGGACGGGTGACCTTCGTGGCGCAGAGCTTCCGCGACGTGCCGTCCGGGCCGCCCGCCGAGGACTACCGCCCGAGCGTGGTGACCAGCAGCTTCACCAGCGCGCCCAGCCGCTGGCGCTCCGGCTGCAGCGTCGCGATGCCCGCCGCCTCCAGGGGCGCCGCCGTCACCGGGCCGACGCACGCGCACACCAGCCCGCCGCGCATCGCCGCCAGCAACGCGTCATATCGTCCGTGGGAGCGGGCCAGCGTCAGGAGATTCGCCGCCGCCGGGGCGCTCGTGAACGCCAACGCCGCCAGCTCCCCCGCGATGGCCGCGTCGATCAGGTCGTGCACCGGCCGCACGTCCGGCGGCGAGAACCACCGGTACGGCTGCACCTCGACCAGTGAAGCCCCGGCCGCGACCAGCGGGGACGTGTGCTCCGGCAGCGGCGTCCCGTGCAGCTGGACCGCCACCCGCGCACCGCCCACGCCGGCCGCGGCCAGCGCCCCGAACAGCTCGGCGTTCGACTCGGACTCCGCGGAAAACGACTCTCGCAGCCCGGCGCCGCGGACCGCACCCACGGCCTTCGGGCCGCGCGCGTAGATCCGGGACGCGCCGAGCGCCGTCACCAGCCGGTCGCGCAGGCCCCAGCCCTCGGCCGCGTCGAGCCAGCCGCGGAAGCCCGCCCCCGTCGTGACCACCGTGATGTCGACCGGTGACGTCACCAGCTTCAGGGTGGCGTCCTTCAGCTCCGGGTCGGCGTCCAGGGGCACGATGGTGATCGTCGGCGCGTGCCGGACCTCCGCGCCGTGGCGTTCCAGCGCGCCGATGAACTCGTCCGCCCGGCGTTCGGCCGTGACGCCGATGGCGATCCCGCTCAGCTCAGCCATAGAACGCGCCCATCTCCTCGATCGCTGCGGCCAGCTCCGCCCGCAGGTCCGCCGGTTCGAGGACCTCCAGGTGCGGCCCGAAGCGCAGCAGCTCCCCGATGGCCGGTTCGCCCGGCTCCACCGGCAGCTCCACGGTGAGCCAGCCGTCCGCGTCGGGCTCGTTGCGGCACTCGCGCAACGCGCGGGTGCCGACGGAACCTGCGTAGAACGGTACGAGAGCCTGCGCCCGCGGCGACAGCCGCACCACCGCGACGCGCGGGAACATCCGGCGTTCGAACTGTTCGGACCACTCCTGCCAGTACTTCGCGAGGTCGAACCCGGCCGGCCGCTCGAACTCCTCGCCCAGGTCGGTCAGCTCCAGCACGCGCGAGATCCGGTAGGTCCGGTCGGTGCCGTCGCAGCGGCCGGCGAGGTACCAGTTGCCCGCCTTGAGGACCAGCCCCAGCGGCTCGACGTCCCGCTCGACGACCCGCTGCCCCCACCGCTCGTAGCGGATCCGGATCCGGCGCGACGACCACACGGCGTCGGCGACGGCGGACAGCACCGGCAGGCTTTCGATGCCGCGGTGCCAGCCGGGAACGTCCAGGTAGAACCGCTCGGCGACGCGGCCCGCGCGATCACGCAGCTCCTGCGGCAGCGCCGCGTACAGCTTGAGCTGGGCCGCCGCGAGCACCGTGCCGAGGCCGAGCTCGGCGGCCGCCACCGGCAGCCCGGCCAGCGACAGCGACTGCGCCTCCTCCTCGGTCAGCCCGGTGAGCCGGGTGCGGTAGCCGTCGACGAGCCGGTAGCCGCCGGTCCGGCCGCGGTCGGCATACACCGGGACACCGGACGAGGACAGCGCGTCGATGTCCCGGTAGACCGTGCGCACCGAGACCTCCAGCTCTTCGGCCAGCTCCTCGGCCGTCATCCGGCCGCGGTTCTGCAGCAGCAGGAGGACGGACAGCAGACGGCTCGCGCGCATGGGCCGATTTTGGCAGAAAAACCTGACACAAGCTGACAGGTATGCCCGGCAGAGTGATCCGCATGAACGCTTTCACCACGAAGAACTGGGAAGAGAAGATCGTCAGCGGCACCGAGGGTGGCCCCCGGGTGGCGTACGCCCACGCCACGATGGCGTACAGCGGGGTCATCGAGGGTGAGTCGAGCTGCGACCTTCTGCTGTACTACGCCGGCGAAGGGTACGAAAGCGGCGACACGACGTCGCCGAGCTTCGAGCGCTTCGAGGGCAAGGTCGAGGGTCGCGAAGGGACGTTCATCATCCGCCACGAGTACACGTTCGACGCCAAGGGCATCGCTTCGACGTTCACCGTCGTCCCCGGCTCGGGCACCGGCGAGCTGGCCGGGCTCACCGGCAGCGGCACGTCCGGGGGCGCGATCGGCGAGGACAAGGTCGGCTACACGTTCGAGTACGCGTTCTAGGAGCCGCAAGTGGACCGCCGTCAGGTTCTCGCCTACCGCATCGCCGAGCACGGCCTGCACCGCACGGCGCGGGACGTCGCCGACCTCGCCGTCGTCCGGGCCGGGCTGCAGGACAGCATGCGCGACACCGCGCTGCTGGCCCTCGTGGCCCGGCTCGGCGGCGAGGTCACGCCGGCGTCCCTCGAGGACGACGAGCGGCTGGTCCTGGCCTGGACGTTGCGCGGCGCGCCGCACTACCACCTGCGGGCGGACCTGCCCGAGGCGATCCGGGCGCTGATCCCGCTCGACGACGCCGACGCGCTGGCGCGGATGCTGTGGCAGCGCAAGGAAATGGCGGCGACCGGGCTGGCCGCGACCGAGGTCCTCTTCACCGCGGCCGCCGCGCTCCGGAAGGTCGTCACGAAACCGATGACGAAGGGCGCGGTCAGCACGGCGGTGACGAAGGCGCTGCCGCCGTCGTTCTCGCGGTGGTGCCGCGGCTGCAACGCGACGCACATCCAGGAGCAGCTGATGCGCATCGCGACCCCGCACGGCGGGATCCGGCTGGTCGCGGGCGCGTCCCCGGCGACGCTGGCCCCGCTGGAAGGCCGCGGCAGGCTGCGGAAGACGCCGGACCCGGCCGCGGCGACCGCGGTGCTCGAGCGGTACCTGCGGCTGAACGGGCCGGCGTCCCCGGGCGACGCGGCGGAGTTCGCGGGCACGGCCCGTGCGGTGGTCGACCGGACATGGCCGGCGGACCTGGCCGAAGTACGGGTCGAAGGCAAGACCCGGTACCTGCCGTCGGACCGGCTCGCGGCGCTGGAGAACCCGCCGGAACCGGGCTTCGTCCGGCTGCTGCCGCCGCTGGACCCGTTCGTCCAGGCCCGCGACAAGGCCCTGCTCGTCCCGGAACCCGCGCGGCGCAAGGAAGTCTGGAAGATGCTGGGCAACCCGGGGGTGCTGCTCGCGGACGGCGACATCGCCGGGACGTGGCGCACGAAGGGCAGCGGAGCGAAGCTGGCGTTCACCGTGACGGCGTTCGACCCGCTGCCCCCGGCGGTACGTGAGGAGGCCGACGCCGAAGCGGCCCGCGTGGCGGCGGCACGCGGGTTCGAGCGGCACACGCTCACCTGGGCCGGCTGAGACCGGCGCCTCGATCCGCCGACGCCGGCGCGCCGGCCCGCGGGCTCAGGCTTCCACGGCCAGCCGGTAGCCCCGCTTCACCACCGTCTGGACGACCTTCCCGCCGCCGAGCGAGGTCCGCAGCCTGCCGATCGCCGTCTCCACCGCGTGTTCCTCGCCGCCGCCCGGCAACGCCGAAATCAGCTCGCGCCGGGACACGACCCGCCCCGGTGACGCGGCCAGCGCCCGCAGCAGCGCCATCGGCGCCGGGGCCACCTCGCGCCACTCGCCGTCCACCAGGGCCGCCTGCCCGCGCAGCTCGATGTGCCGTCCGCCCGCGGAAAACCGCGGCGAGCGCGCCACCAGCGTCTCCGCCACCGTCCGGGCCAGTGCCCCGATGCGTGCCCGGTGCGGCTGGACCGTCGGCACCCCCAGTGCCGCCAGCGGGCCGGCCGTGATCGGGCCGACGCACGCCGCCACCACCGGGCCCGACAGCGCCGACACCAGGCCCGGCAGCCGTCCGGTGCGGCGGGCCAGCGCCAGCAGCGAAGCCGCCGCCGGCGCGCTCGTGAACGGCAGCGCGTGGATCGAGCCGTCCAGGACCCCGTCGAGCAGCCGGTCCACCGGCCCGGGATCGACCGGGCCGACCCAGCGGTACACCGAGATCTCGATGACCTCCGCACCGGCCGCCCGGAGCGTGTCGACGAAGTACGGCAGCGGCTCCCCGTGCAGCTGCACCGCGATCCGCTTGCCCTCGACGCCGGCGGCCAGCAGGTGCTGCAGCAGCTCCGCGTTGCTCTCCGACGCCGGAGAGTACGCCTCCGACAACCCCGCCGCCCGGATCGCGCCGGTCACCTTCGGCCCCCGCGCCAGCAGTGCGGAGGCCGAGAGCCGGGACAGCAGGGCCTCCCCCAGTCCCCAGCCTTCGGCCGCTTCGAGCCAGCCGCGGAAGCCGATGCCCGTGGTCGCCACCACGGCGTCCACCGGCGACTCCAGCAACGCCGTCGTCGCCGCGTGCAGCTCGGTGTCGTCGGTCAGCGGCACGATCCGGATCGCCGGCCCGTAGCGGACGCTCGCCCCCTTGCGCACCAGCAGCGCGCCGAGCTCGTCGGCCCGGCGCGCCGCGGTGATGCCGATGACGAAACCGGCCAGCGGGAGCACATCGCTCACGGGCTCTCCACTTCGACCACGCCCTCTCGCACGCGCACCCGGTACACCGGGACCGAAACGCCGTCGGCGTCCAGGCACCGGCCGTCCTCGAGGGCGAACCGTTCCTTGTAGACCGGCGAGGCGACGACCGGTACCCCGCCCGCGTCGCCGACGATCCCGCGCGAGAGCACCGCCGCGCCGCTGCACGGGTCCCAGTTGGACAGGGCGTGGAAGCGGTCGCCGGGCAGCCGGAAGATCGCCACCTGCACGCCGCCGTCGAGCAGCGCCGCCACCCCGGCGTACTCGGGCACCGCGCCGACGGGGCAGACCGCCGTCCAGGTCCGTTCGATGGACGTCGTCATCGCCGCACCTCCGGAACTCCCAGCATCACGGGCACTTTCTGAGCGCGCTCCTCGCGGAACGAGATGGCCGGGTCGGGGGCGCCCGGCGCGTTGACGAAGGAGGTGAACCGGGCCAGCTTCTCCGGGTCCTCCAGCACGCCCTTCCACTCGTCGGCGTAGTTGTCGACGTGCTTGGCCATCGCCGCGTCGAGGTCCTCGCAGATGCCGAGCGAGTCGTCGACGATCACCGCGCGCAGGTGGTCGAGGCCGCCCTCCATCTCCTCGATCCACGGCGCGGTGCGCTGCAGCCGGTCGGCCGTGCGCACGTAGAACATGAGGAACCGGTCGATGGTCCGGATCAGCGTCTCGGTGTCCACATCGGACACGAGCAGCTCGGCGTGCCGCGGCGTGGTGCCGCCGTTGCCGCCGACGTAGAGGTTCCAGCCCTTCTCCGTGGCGATGACGCCGAAGTCCTTGCCGCGGGCCTCCGCGCACTCCCGCGCGCAACCCGAGACCGCGGACTTGAGCTTGTGCGGCGACCGCAGGCCGCGGTAGCGCAGCTCCAGCTCGATGGCCAGCCCGACGCTGTCCTGCACGCCGTAGCGGCACCAGGTCGACCCGACGCACGACTTCACCGTGCGCAGCGCCTTGCCGTAGGCGTGCCCGGACTCGAAGCCCGCGTCCACCAGCCGCCGCCAGATCAGCGGCAGCTGGTCCACGGTGGCGCCGAACAGGTCGATCCGCTGCCCGCCGGTGATCTTGGTGTAGAGCCCGAAGTCGCGGGCCACCTCGCCGATCACGATCAGCTTGTCCGGCGTGATCTCGCCGCCGGGGATGCGCGGCACGACCGAGTAGGTGCCGTTGCGCTGCAGGTTCGCCAGGTACCGGTCGTTGGTGTCCTGCAGCGTCAGCTGCTCGCCGCCGAGCACGTGGCCGTTGCCGAGGGTGGCCAGGATGGACGCCACCGCCGGCTTGCAGACCGCGCAGCCGCTGCCCGAGCCGTAGCGGGCGATCAGCTCGCTGAACGTGCCGATCCGGGTGGCCTGGACGATCTCGAACAGCTCCGCGCGCGACTGCGTGAAGTGCTCGCAGAGCGCCTTCGACTGCTCGACGCCGCACGCGGTGAGCAGCTTGCCCAGCAGCGGGACGCACGAGCCGCACGCCGTGCCGGCCCGCGTGCACGCCTTGAGCTTGGGGACGCTGTCGCAGCCGTCCTCGTGGATGGCACGCGTGATCGCGCCCTTGGACACCGCGTTGCACGAGCAGATCTGCGCCGCGTCCGGCAGCGCGTCGACGCCGACGGCCGCGCCGCCGCCGGCCGGGGCGAGGATGGCGCCCGGCTCGGCGGGCAGCGGACGGCCGACCAGCGCACGCAGCGTGTTGTACTCGGTGGCGTCGCCGACGAGCACCCCGCCGAGCAGCGTCTTGCCGTCGTCGGTGACCACGAGCTTCTTGTACGTCCCGGCGACCGCGTCGTTGACGGCGACCTCGAGCGCGCCTTCCGTCTGCGCGTGCGCGTCGCCGAAGGACGCGACGTCGACGCCCATCAGCTTCAGCTTCGTGGACGTGTCCGGCTCCGGGAACTCGCCGGCGCCGCCGGTGAGCTGGGCGGCGACGATCTCGGCCATCGCGTAGCCGGGCGCGACGATGCCGTAGACCTTGCCCTCGACCGCCGCGCACTCGCCGATCGCGTAGATCGACGGGTCGCTGGTCCGGCAGGAGACGTCGGTCAGCACACCGCCGCGCGGGCCCAGTTCGAGGCCGGACTGGCGGGCGAGGTCGTCGCGCGGCCGGACGCCCGCCGAGAACACGACCAGGTCGACGTCCAGCTCGGTGCCGTTGCCGAGGCGGGCCAGCAGGCGCGAGCCGTCGGCCTCGATGGCGTCGGTCGACGTTCCCGTGTGGACGGTGACGTCGAGGCCGGTGATCAGGCGGCGCAGCAGCGCCCCGCCGCCCTCGTCGACCTGCAGCGGCATCAGCCGCGGCGCCATCTCGACCACGTGCGGCGAAAGTCCCATGTCCCGCAACGCCTTCGCGGCCTCCAGGCCGAGCAGGCCACCGCCGATGACGACGGCGGATCGACGGCCGCGGCCCGGCTTGTCGAGCGCCGCCGCGCGGATGGCGTCGAGGTCCTCGATGGTCCGGTAGACGAAGCAGCCGGGCAGGTCGTGGCCGGGCACCGGCGGCACGAACGGCCGCGAGCCGGTGGCCAGCACCAGCGCGTCGTACGCCTGGGTGTGCCCGGCCGCGGTGGTGACCGTCTTGGCGGCGCGGTCCACGGTGGTGACCACGTCGCCAAGACGGAGTTCGACGTGCGGGTCGTCCGCGTAGTCCGCGCCCGGCAGGGCGAGCGACGCGGGATCCCAGGTGTCCACGTAGGACGTGAGCGCCACCCGGTCGTACGCCGGGCGCGGCTCCTCGGCCAGCACGACGACGCGCCAGGCGCCCTCCGGGTCTTCCGCGCGCACCGCCTCCACGAGCCGATGGGCGACCATGCCGTGTCCGGCGACGACCAAGGTGGGCATGTCAGACCTCCGCTCCCGCGAGCGCCAGGCCGCGCTCACTCGTCGGTTGTTCGGCGGGCTTGCGCAGGTACACCGCCCACGTGACGGCGAAGCACAGCCCGTAGAAGACCAGGAATCCGATGAAGGCGGGCACGCCGCTCTTCGTGTCGGCGAACGACTGCCGGAAGGCGAGGTTGATGAACAGGCCGCCCTCGGCGCCGATCGCGCCGGCCAGGCCAATCAGGGCGCCGGACAGCCGCCGCGCCTTGAGCAGCTCGGCGGCCTCCTCGCCGCCGTTCGCGATCGCCACCTTCGCCTTGGCGCGGAAGATCGCCGGGATCATCTTGTACGTCGATCCGTTGCCGATGCCGGTGAGCACGAACAGCACGATGAAGGCGATGGTGAACAGCGCCAGCGACTTCGACGTCGAGGCCAGGATCAGCACGACCGTGGCCAGCGCCATCCCGATGAACGTGAAGAAGGTGATCTTCCCGCCGCCGATCCGGTCGGCCAGCCAGCCGCCCGTCGGCCGCGAGAGCGAGCCGAGCAGCGGGCCGAGGAACGTCACCGCGGCCGCCTGCAGCGGGGTGCGGCCGAACTGGTTCTGCAGTACCAGGCCGAAAGCGAAGCTGTAGCCGATGAACGAGCCGAACGTGCCGACGTAGAGGAACGACATGACCCAGGTGTGCGGGTCCTTCACGACCTCGCGCATCGCCTTGGTGTCGCCCTTCACGGTGGCGAGGTTGTCCATGTAGAAGTACGCGCACACCGCGGCGACGACGATCAGCGGGATGTAGACGTAGAGCACGATCCGCGGCGCGGTCGCCCCCGCCGTGCCGATCACCAGCAGCCCGACGAGCTGGATCGCCGCGACACCGAGGTTGCCGCCGCCGGCGTTGAGGCCGAGCGCCCAGCCCTTGTGCTTCTCCGGGTAGAAGGTGTTGATGTTCGTCATCGACGACGCGAAGTTGCCGCCGCCGACCCCGCCGAGGGCCGCCACCAGCAGGAACGTCCCGAGCGACGTGCCGGGGTGCAGCACGGTCGCGGCCAGGATCGTCGGGATCAGCAGGAGCGCGGCGGACACGACCGTCCAGTTGCGGCCGCCGAACTTCGCCACGGCGAAGGTGTAGGGCAGCCGCATCAGGCCGCCGATCAGCGTCGGCGTCGAGACGAGCAGGAACTTGTCGGCGGCGGAGAAGCCGTAGTCCTTGCCCATGAACAGGACGATGACCGACCACAGGGTCCAGACCGAGAAGCCGACGTGCTCGGCCAAGACCGAGAACCACAGGTTGCGGCGGGCGATCTGCTTGCCCGTGGACTCCCAGAACTGCTCGTTCTCCGGTTCCCAGTGCTCGATCCAGTGTTTTCCTTGGTGGGCCATCGCGGTCTCCTCGTTCGAAGTCGGGGTGGTCATTGCGCCGCGAGCCAGTTCGCGATGCCGCCGACGGCGTCCGCACAGCCGCCGCAGCCCGTGGTGGCCCGCGTGGCCCGCGCCAGTGCGGGGGTGTCGGTGGCGCCGGCCTTCCACGCCTCGATCAGCCGGCCCTTGGTGACGTTGTTGCAGCGGCAGATCACCGCCGCCGCGGGCAGGTCGGCCGGGCCGGCCGCGGGCACGGCGGCCGTGGGCAGCGCGCGGCCGAGCAGCACCGCGAGCCGGTCGTCGGGCAGCGGCGTGCCGCGGTCGTGGAACTGGGTGATCGACGCGGCCGCGTCGGGCAGGCCGAGCAGGATCGCGCCGGTGACGCGGTTTTCGCGGACGACGAGCTTGCCGTACCGTCCGCCGGTGGGGTCGGTGAAGGTGAGCACCTCGGCGTCCGGGGTACCGGCGTCGAGCTGCGTCTCGCCCAGTGCGGCGAGGTCGATGCCCCGCGCCTTGAGCCGGGTGACCGCGGTGGTGCCGCGGTAGCGGGCGGCGGCGTTGGTGCCGGTCAGGACGTCGGCGAGCACCTCGGCCTGCTCCCACGCCGGCTGGATCAGCCCGGCCGGGGCGCCGGGGTGGCGGGCGCAGTCGCCGAGCGCGTGGATCCGGCCGTCGCTGGTGCGCAGGGTGTCGTCCACGACGATGGCGCCGTCGACGTCCAGGCCGGCTTCGGCGGCCAGGCGCGTCTCGGGCCGGACGCCGGCGGCGACGACGACCAGGTCGGCCGGGACGAGGCTGCCGTCGTCGAGCTTGAGCCCGTCGCCGGGCAGGTAGCGGGCGGCGGTGGCGCTGAACCGGAACGTCACGCCCATGTCGGTGAGCCTGCGGGCCAGCACCTGCCCGGCGGCCGGGTCGAGCTGCCGTTCCATGACGTGCCCGAGCGGGTGCACGACGGTCACCTGGTTGCCGCGCCCGGCCAGGCCGCGGGCGGCTTCGAGACCGAGCAGGCCACCGCCGAGGACGGCGACCGGCGCGCCGAAGCGGGCGGCGTCGAGGATCTTGGCGCAGTCGTCGAGGCTGCGGAAGGCGACCACGCCGGGCCCGGCTTCGAGACCTTCGACCGGCGGGATCCACGGGTTGGCGCCGGTCGCCAGCACGAGCGAGTCGTAGTCCACTGTGGACCCGTCAGCCAGCTCGACGCGGCGCGTCCCGCGGTCGATGCGGGTGACGTCGGCGCCCAGGCGCAGGTCGATGTTGTGGCGCGCGGCCCATTCGTCGTCGTGCAGGCGGACGCTCTCGGCACTCATGCCCCCGGCGACCACGGCCGAGAGCAGCACCCGGTTGTAGGCCGCGTGCTTTTCGGCGCCGAGGACGGTAAGCCGGACCCGTTCGGCGATCGGGTCGCGGCGGCGGATCTCGTCGGCCAGCCGGGCACCGGCCATGCCGTACCCGACGATGACGACTTCACGAGGCTTCACGCGGCACCATCCACTCCATCCATGCCCCCGTCAGGACCCTCGACGGAGGCGCTTCGCGCCACTGCCCTCGATTCCAAGGACACGGCACACACCTTGAACTCGGGCATCCGGGAGACCGGGTCGAGCGCCGGGTTGGTGAGCAGGTTGGCGCGCTGGTCACCGGGGAAGTGGAACGGCAGGAAGACCAGATCGGGCTTCAACGACTGAGCGAACCGCACCTTGGCGACGGTCTCGCCGCGGCGCGAGCGGACCAGTGCCCGGTCGCCTTCTTCGAGCCCCGCGCGCTTGGCCGTGTCCGGGTGGACCTCGACGAACGCCTCCGGCACGACCTCGTTCAGCTCGTCGACCAGCCGCGTCTGCGCGCCTGACTGGTAGTGCTGCAGCACGCGGCCGGTGGTGGCCTGCAGGGGGAACTCGTCGTCGGGCAGTTCGGCCGGGCCGGTGTGCTCGACCGGGACGAACCGCGCCCGGCCGTCCGGGTGCGCGAAGGCGTCGAGGAACATCCGCGGCGTGCCCGGGTGGTCCTCCGCCGGCACCGGCCAGTGCAGGGCCTCGCCGGCGCGCAACCGGTCGTAGCTGACGCCGGAGTAGTCGGCGATCCCGCCCTTGGACGCGATCCGCAGCTCCTCGAACACCCTCTCGGCGTCGGCCGGGAAGCGGTTTTCGGGCTGCCCCAGCCGCCGCGCGAGCCCGTTGAGGACGTCCAGGTCGGATCGGACACCCGGCGGCGCGTCGAGGGCCTTGCGGCGCAGCAGGATCCGGCCTTCGAGGTTGGTGAGCGTGCCGTCCTCCTCGGCCCACTGGGTGACCGGCAGGACGACGTCCGCGAGCGCCGCGGTCTCCGAGAGCACGAAGTCCGCGACGACCAGGAAGTCCAGCGCGGCCAGCCGGTCCTGGACGCGTCCCGACCGCGGCGCCGAGACGACCACGTTGCTGCCGAACACCATCAGGGCCTTGGGCCCGTCGTCGGTGCCGAGCGCGTCGAGGAGTTCGGTGGCCGAGCGCCCGGGCCCGGGCAGGCTGCCGGCGTCGACACCCCAGACGCCGGCGACGTATTCGCGCGCGGCCGGGTCGTCGAGCTTGCGGTAGCCGGGCAGCTGGTCGGCCTTCTGGCCGTGCTCGCGGCCGCCCTGGCCGTTGCCCTGGCCGGTGAGGCAGCCGTAGCCGGAGCCCGGGCGGCCGGGCAGGCCGAGCGCGAGGGCGAGGTTGATCCAGCCGCCGACGGTCGCGGTGCCGGTGGCGTGCTGCTCGGTGCCGCGGGCGGTGAGGATGTAGGCGTTGCGGGCCCTGGCGAGCTTTTCGGCGGCCAGCCGCATGTCGGCCGCCGAGACGCCGGTGACCCGCTCGGCGCGTTCCGGCCACCAGGTCGCGGCGATCCGCCACATCTCCGCGAACCCGCTGGTCCGTTCGTCCACATAGGACTGGTCGAGGTGACCGCCTTCGACGGCGGCGTGCAGGATGCCCAGCGCCAGCGCGAGATCGGTGCCCGGCGCGGGGCTCAGGTGCAGGCTCGCCAGCTCCGCGGTCGGCGTCCGCCGCGGGTCGACGACGATCAGGTCGGCCGCGCGCAGGTGCTGGGTGAACGGCGGCATGGTCTCGGCCGGGTTCGCCCCGGCGAGCAGCACGACGTCGGCGTCCTTGAGGTCGGTGACGGGGAACGGCATCCCCCGGTCCGCCCCGAAGGCCTTGATGCCCGCGGCGGCGGCCGAGGACATGCAGAAGCGGCCGTTGTAGTCGATCTGCGAGGTGCCGAGCGCGACCCGGGCGAACTTCCCGAGCAGGTAGGCCTTCTCGTTGGTCAGCCCGCCGCCGCCGAAGACCGCCACACCGTCTGGCCCGTGGGCTTCCCGGGCTTCGCGCAGCTTGCGGGCGACGAAGTCGAGGGCGAAGTCCCAGCTGACCGGCTCGAGCGCGCCGTCGACGCGGATCATCGGCGTGGTCAGCCGCCGCGGCGAGGTGAGGAGACTGCCGGAGGTCCAGCCCTTCTGGCACAGGCCGCCGGCGTTGACCGGGAAGTCCCGCGGGGTGACGCGGGCGCCGTCGAGGCGCATCCCGCACTGCAGCGCGCAGTACGGGCAGTGGGTGTCGACCTGCGGCACGGGCACCTCCTCGGCGTTCGGGATTGCCCTGACGCTAAGGAGGCCGTGTTACTCGGAATCGACCGAATGTTTCAGGCAGTTGACATTACGGCGGTGTGCCCGCCGCCCGGCCGGTGAGATCCGCGTCCACGAGCCGGGACACCGGAGGTCAGCGGCGCTTTACGCGAGGTGACACCGATCTTGCGAGGTGGGTCACAGGACCCCGGAGACCGCCGACGCGGCCGCGCGCAGGCCGTCCAGCGCGGCCTGCGTCGACCGCGGGTTCAGCGCGTTCGCCGCCAGCCGGAACAGCACCGCCCGCAGCAGCAGCTGCGGCCACTCCGGCAGGTGCGCCCACCGTTCCAGCAGCTCCCGCGAGGCCCCGCCCCACGCCAGCGCGTCCACCGCCACGATCGCCGCGCCGTACTCGCCCGGGCGGTAGTACGGCGCGAAGTCCACCAGTCCCGGTGCCGCGTCGCCGTCGAACAGCAGGCCGGCCAGCAGCTCGCCGTGCGCCACCTGGAGCGGCAGGCGGATCGGGCGGCGCGCACCAGCCAGCACCTCGAACCAGCGGCCGCCCTTGGTCTCCGCCAGCGGGACCTCCAGCTCCTCCCACGCGACGCGGTCGGCGATGGCGTCCACGTCCCGCCGCGCGGCCAGGAACTCCGGCCGCGGCAGGCCGATGGTGGCCCGGTGCAGCTTCACCGCCGCCAGCACCGACTCGTCGCCGCGGTGCTCCGGCGTGCCCGCGACGAACCGGGACGCCGTCCAGCCGCCGACGATCCAGCGGCCGTCGGTGGAGCGGACCGGCTTCGCGACGCGCAGACCCGGCTCGTCGACGTAGTCGAGCGCGCGGGCGGTCCACAGTGTCCTGGCCTTGTCGGTGACCGGCTTGAACACCAGGTCGCCGCAGCGCCACGCCGTCGAGTCCGGCAGCCGCTCGCCGCCGTCGGCAAGACCGCCGAAGGCCGCGCAGACGTGCGCCGGAGGGCGTTCGAGGGTTGACCGCACGAGCACTGACGTTACCCGCCCATGTACGCCACGATCGAGAAGACGCGCTGGTCACGTACGGTTTCCGGGGCTCAGCCCGACTCGGGCGAAACGCCGCGAAGGCCGCCTCCCAAGCCGGAGGCGGCCTTCGCGGACAACCACTGTCAGTAGGTCGGCAGGCTCGGGTCGATCTGCTTGGCCCAGGCGAGCACGCCGCCGCCGAGGTGCGTCGCGTCCTTGAAGCCGGCCGCGTGCAGCGCGGCGAGGGCCTCCGCGGACCGGGCGCCCGACTTGCAGTGCAGGACGATCGGCTTGTCCTGCGGCAGCTCGGCCAGCGCCTCGCCGGAGAGGATCCGGTCCTTCGGGATCAGCGTCGCGCCCTTGATGTTGACGATCTCGTACTCGTGCGGTTCGCGGACGTCGATCAGCGCGAAGTTGTCGCCGTTGTCGAACTTGGCCTTCAGCTCGGCGGGCGTGATCGTGCTGCCCGACGCGGCCTGCGCGGCCTCGTCCGAGACGACACCGCAGAACGCCTCGTAGTCGATCAGCTCGGTGATCTTCGGCGTGTCCGGGTCCTTGCGGATCTTGACCTCGCGGTACTTCATCTCCAGCGCGTCGTAACTGATCAGGCGGCCGAGCAGCGGCTCGCCGATGCCGGTGATGAGCTTGATCGCCTCGGTCACCATGATCGAGCCGATGGACGCGCACAGCACGCCCAGCACGCCACCCTCGGCGCAGGAGGGGACCATGCCGGGGGGCGGCGGCTCCGGGTAGAGGTCCCGGTAGTTGAGGCCCTTGCCGTTCGGCGCGTCCTCCCAGAAGACGCTGACCTGGCCCTCGAACCGGAAGATCGAGCCCCAGACGTACGGCTTGCCGAGGATCACCGCGGCGTCGTTGACCAGGTAGCGCGTGGCGAAGTTGTCGGTGCCGTCGACGATCAGGTCGTACTGCTCGAAGATCTCCAGCGCGTTCGACGAGTCCAGCCGGTCGGTGTGCAGGTGCACCTTGACGAACGGGTTGACGTCGGCGATCGACTCCTGCGCCGAAGCGGCCTTGAGCTTGCCGACGTCGGACTGGCCGTGGATGACCTGACGCTGCAGGTTCGACTCGTCCACGACGTCGAAGTCGACGATGCCGAGCGTGCCGACCCCGGCGGCGGCCAGGTACAGCAGCGCCGGGCTGCCGAGCCCGCCGGCGCCGATCACCAGGACCTTCGCGTTCTTCAGCCGCTTCTGCCCGGTCACCCCGACGTCCGGGATGATCAGGTGACGGCTGTACCGGGCCACCTCTTCCTTGGTGAGCTCGGCAGCCGGCTCGACGAGCGGCGGCAGTGCTGACATGGGTCCTCCATCTCGCGCGCGGATCGCGTCCATCCCACTATGCACAACGCGCGCAGGCAAATAAGCCTTCCCCGGTCCAGATACTGGGACGCGCTACTGCTTCGGCGTCGGGTTCGGCCAGGCGTTGGGCACACAGACGCGGCCGTCCTTGGCCACCTTGCCCTTGTCGCCGCCGGGGATGTCGTTGAGCATCGAGACGTAGTCGTCGGCGACGCCGAAGGACTGCTGCATCATCACCGGCGCGGGCTGGCCGTTGCCGCCGCAACCGACGTGCTGGTTGCCCAGCGCGTGCCCGACCTCGTGGTTGATGGCGTACTGGCGGTAGCCGGTCATGTCGGCGTTGAACGCCTTCGCGCCGCGCACCCAGCGGGCCAGGTTGATCAGCACCCGCCCGAGGCTCTTGCGGTAGCAGGAGGCCTCGAACTTGATCTGGAAGCCGCAGGCGTCGGGCCGGTGCGTGGTCTCCGGCGTGGTCAAGCTCACCCGGAACGACGGGTTCGGGAAGTTGGCGTCGACGCGCTGCAGGGCGATCTTGCCGTCCCAGGTCCAGCCCTTCTTGGGGTCGGACAGGGTGCCCTCGACGGCGGCCGCGAACGCGTCGTCGCCGGCGTAGCTCGACGGGTCGATGCCGTCCTCGACCTCGATCGTGTACGTGTACAGCCGCCCGGTGCCGACCTGGGGGCCGCTGCCCGGCACGACGTGCCACTTCCCGGCGCCGGCCTGCGTGAACGGGCTGCCCTCGGGCAGGTCGGCGGTCGGCACGTTGAGGTCGACGGGGGTGGCCGGGTTCTCCGGGATGGCCTGCTCGCCGTTGCCGTCGATGGCGCCGCCGGAGCTGTCGCCGCCCGCCGACTCGACACCGGCCCCGGCGGCCTGCTCGGCGATCGGCTGGGCCGGGCTGTTGGCGGTGTTGACCACGACGAGCACGGTCAGCACCACGAGGATCGGCAGGGCGTAGACGCGCCAGCCGTAGGTCTTGGTCAGCTTCTTGATGCCGGCCTTCGGTGGCTCCGGCTTCTCCCGCGCGGTTTCGACCTTCGGCTTCCAGGAAGCGCTGAGCGGCTCGGCGCTGGTCCGCCGCCCGCCCGGGCGGTAGCGGTCCTCGCCGGTGCGCAGCGCCGGGCGGTACTGCCCGGTCCGCGGCGCGTCACCGGGCTCCGGGGCACGGCGCGGCGACGCGCGGTGGGGAGCCCGCCGATCTTCGCCTCGCGCGTCCTGCTTCACCCGGTCCACCGCACCAGGGTGCCACAGCGCCACCGAACCGTTATCGGCGACTGGCGGGCCATGGAGTGGTTTGTCGTCACTCGATCGGACTACCAGGTGCCCGCGTCGACGTGCTCCCACATGCCCAGGACCGCCTTCGCGACGACGACCGGACGCTCCATCTGCGCCACGTGGCCGGTGCGCGGCAGCACCAGCAGCCGGGCGTTCGGGATGGCCTTCGCGGTGCGCACGGCCCGGCGCACGGAGATGACCCGGTCGTCCCGGCCCCACACGACCAGCGTCGGCGCCCGCACCCGCGGCGCGGCCGACCACAGCGACGCCTTCCCGAGCGTCGACCACGCCCGGAAGATCGCGAACGTGCTGCGCGCCATCGCCGGCGCGGCCCACGCGAAGCCGGCACGGGCGCCGTGCTCCTCGGCCAGCTCGTCGAGCCGTTCCTCGGGGAAGCGCGACGGGTCGGCGAAGCAGAGCTTGATCACCTGCGCGGCACGTTCCCGCGGTCCGAGCGCGGCGAGCTGGGCCCGCACCCGCGCGCCGACCAGCGGCAGGTAGGCCAGCGCCATCCGCGGGTCGGACAGCCGGCGCGGGTCGAGCCGGCGGTCCGGCACGGCGGGCGAGATCAACGTCAGCGTCTTCACCAGCTCCGGGCGCTGCGCGGCGACGAGCAGGGCGATCGCGCCTCCCATCGAGTTGCCGAGCAGGTGCACCGGCGCGCCGACATCCTCGATGTGCCGCGCCACGACGTCGGCATGCGCCTGGAGGGTGAAGTCGAAGCCCTGCTCGGGCTCGGACTGGCCGAAGCCGGGCAGGTCCGGCGCCGTGCCGGAAGCGACCGGCGCGAGCAGCGCGGCCAGGTCCGTCCAGTTCGTCGAGGAGCCGCCGAGGCCGTGCACGTACACCGCCCGCACGCCGTCCGGGCCCGGCGTGCGGCGGACGTGCAGCCGGGCGGTGCCGACTTCTTCGAAGCCGGCGGGCCACGGCGGGAGTATCGGCTCGAGGGACGGCAACTCCCTGGTCGAAAGGGGCACGTGGGTCAGCGGCGCCCGCGCCTTCACGGGGGTGTTCACAGGTCCAGAATGCCCGACCCTTGGCACGGCGCACGTACCGGCGAGTAATCTTCAGGGCGACTTCACGCGGTGGCGACCCCGCCCGTCGAAGGTGCGAAGACGGGAGGAAGAGCATGACGGAGATGACGCGGCTGCAGCAACGAGGGGTGCGGCTGCCCCGGACCGAGCGCCGGGCCCAGCTCCTCGCCGCGGCGCAGCGGGTCTTCGCCGAGAACGGCTACCACGCCGCCGCGATGGACGAGATCGCCGAAGTCGCCGGCGTCTCGAAGCCGGTGCTGTACCAGCACTTCCCCGGCAAGCTCGACCTCTACATCGCGCTGCTGGAAAGCCACGTCGACGAGCTGGTCAAGCGCGTGCAGAACGCACTGGACTCGACGACGGAGAACAAGCAGCGCGTCCCGGCGACGGTCGGCGCGTTCTTCGACTTCGTCAGCAACGACGCGGGCGCGTTCCGCATGGTGTTCGAGTCCGACCTGCGCGGCGAGCCGGCGGTCCAGGAAGCGGTGGACCGCGCGACGTCGGCGAGCGTGGACGCGATCACGGAGACGATCACGGCGGACGCGGGCCTCGACGAGGACAAGGCACGCCTGCTGGCGGTCGGGCTGGTCGGGATGAGCCAGGTCAGCGCCCGGTTCTGGCTGCAGCACCACCAGTCGATGAGCCGCGAGGAAGCAGTGGCCCTGACGGCCAACCTGGCCTGGCGAGGGATCGGCGGCGGCTTCCCCCTCAAGGACGCCTGACCCAAGCGCCCCAAGGCGGCCTTGGTTGCGTCAGACGCACCGAAGGCCGCCTTGGGTGCGTCAGACGCACCGAAGGCCACATTGGGGCGCTCGGGTCAGCGGACTGCCGTGCGGACCAGGGCCGAGATGCGGCGGGCCACTTCGTACGGCCGTTCCTGCGGCAGCATGTGCCCCGCGCCCGGGAACCGCACGAACTCCGCGTGCGGCAGCTCGTCCGCGATCACCTTCGCGTGGTCGAGCGGGCACAGCCGGTCCTTCTCCCCCGCCAGCACCACCGACGGCACGTCGCACAACGCGCCGAGCCCGCCGACCCCGCGGTGGGACGCGATCGCGTCCAGGAACAGTCCCGCGCTGGCCGGGTGCGCGCACAGCAGCTGTTCCACGACGCTGTCCACCTGCTCGCGTCCCGGCCGGTCGCCGAACACCAGCCGCCGGGCGCCCGAGCGGACCATCGCCGGCCGCAGGCGCAGCGTGTCCGACCGGAGTCCCGCCAGCAGCTTGGCCAGCCGCGGTTCGAAGCGCGTCACGCTCCGGCCCACCAGGCCGGGGAACCCCAGCGTCAGCTGGTCCATGTCGCCCGACGACGTCGCCACGAACGCCGCACCCGCGAGCCGCGAAGCGACCAGCGACGGATGCCGTTCGGCGAGCACCATCAGCGTCATGCCGCCCATCGAGTGCCCGGCCAGCACCAGCGGCCCCGCCGGGACGCGGTCGGCGACCAGCTCGGCGAGGTCGTCGGCCAGCCGCGCGATCGTCGCCGAGCCCGGGCGGGCGTGCGCCGAACGGCCGTGGCCGCGCAGGTCGTAACGCACCACCCGGACGCCCGGATCCAGGTGCGGCAGCACGAAGTCCCACGTCCGGTGGTCCTGTGTCCAGCCGTGCACCAGCACCAGCGTCACGGCGGAGTCGGCGGGCCCGGACGGCACGACGTGCAGCGCGGCGCCGTCGCTCGCGACGAACCGGTACCCGGGCGAGACGACGGCCGTCATCGGCCCGCCGGCAGCAGGAACGACTTGCGCCAGAAGTACCGTCCCGGCAGCCCGACCAGGCCGGACTCCTGCAGGAACGGCATGATCTTCTCGCCGGCCCACGCGATCGTCGCCTGCCAGTGCGGGTTGGTCAGCGCGGCCTGGACGCCGTCGCGCGGCCGGATGCCGACGGCCTTGTAGACGTTCGGGTTGATGAACGCCCGCGTCACGAAGTACGAGACGAGCGCGATGATGAACTGCTGGTAGGCGATCTCGGCCTTCGACAGCTTCGCCATGCCGCGGGTGACCTCTTCGCGGGCGAAGGTGACGTGCCGGGCCTCTTCGAGCACGTGGATCCGGTTGACCATCCGGACCAGCGGCTGGACGCCTTCGTCGTTCATCTGCTCGCGCTGCAGCCGATCGAGCACTTCCTCCGCGACCAGGATCGCGCCGTAGCGCGCGGGGCCGTAGGAGATCGTCGGCATCAGCTTCGCGAGGCGCCGCAGCCACGGCACCGGGCCGTACGCCGGGCAGCCGATCCGCGACGCCATGCGCGCGAACATCGTCGAGTGGCGGCATTCGTCGGCGATCTCGGTGAGCGCGAACTGGGCGTGGGCGGACGTCGGGTCCTCTTCGTAGACCTCCTTGAGCAGCATCTGCATCAGCAGGATCTCGAACCACAGCCCGGTGGTCGCGACGCTGGCGACCTCGTGCTTGCCCAGCTCGATGCGCTGCTCTGGGGTCAGCTTCTCCCACAGCTCGGTGCCGTAGAGGGAGGACCGCTCGTCGAGGATGTAGCGCTTGCCCTCGACCAGCGGCGCGGTCCAGTCGATGTCCACGTCGGGGTCGTAGAACTTGTTCGCCGACGACTTCAGCAGGCGATCCGCGGTCTTTTCGCGGTCCGGTTCCTTCAGCGTCCGCGTCATTGCCGACACCCCTTCCGCCATCTGTAACTTGAGGTAACAGTTACCTGTGCGTAGCATGACCTCCGTGATCGAACGTGTCAAGCGCGCAAAGCAGGCAGGCAAGTCCTCGTCGCGTGACGAGGAGGCGACCGGCGACGCCCGCCGCGACCGCTGGCGCAAGCACCGGATCGCGCGGCGCAAGGAGTTCGTCGAGGCGGCCCTGCGTGCGCTGGACAAGCACGGCCCCGACCTGGGCATGGAGGACGTCGCCGCCGAAGCCGGCGTCACGAAGCCGGTGCTGTACCGGCACTTCGACGACAAGGCCGACCTGTACGTGGCGCTCGGCCAGCGCGGCACCGAGATCCTCTTCGAGCGGCTGATCCCGGCGATCAACGCCGAACTGGCGCCGGTGCCGCGGATCCGGATGGCGCTCGACGCCTTCTTCACGGTCATCGAGGAGCACCCGAACCTGTACCGGCTGCTGGCGCACGGCCGTCCGGAGCGGCCGGTGTCGTCGGACGTCGTGGCCGAGGACAAGGAACTGATCGCCACGGCGCTGACCGCGCTGCTCGGCGACTACATGCGGATGTTCAACATGGACTCCGGCGCGGCCGAGCCGTGGGCGCACGGCATCGTCGGCATGGTCCAGAACACCGGCGAGTGGTGGCTGGACCGCCGCTCGATGAGCCGCGACGCGGTGGTCGAGTACCTGACCCAGATCATCTGGGCCGCGATCGACGGCCTGACCAGGCAGAACGGCGTCGTCATCGACCCGAACCTGCCCCTGGAAGCCAACAAGGTGGTCCAGCTGGGCCGCGCTTCGGAGTCGTTGGAGGAAACCTCATGAGCGAGCACGACGAAGACGGCTACAGCGGTGAAGCGACGCTGGTGGTCGACGGCGTCTCACTGACGGCGAAGGTGGAGCTGCGCGGCTACTTCCAGCCGATCGACGGCTATTACCGCTGGTACGGCCGGGTGGCGGTGAACGAGGAGCTGACCCGGCTGGCGGGCGGAAAGAAGACGGCCGTGACGATCCAGGCGGGCGAGTACGCGGCGACGGGCGAGCTGTCGGACCCGGACCCGTGGGGCCGCTACCGGATCACGGGCACGAGCACCCCGCCGTTCCACGTCCCGACGAGCCTCGAAGAGCTCAACGCCTGACCCGAGCGCCCCAATGTGGCCTTCGGTGCGTGAGACGCAACCAAGGCGGCCTTCGGTGCGTCTGACGCAACCAAGGCCGCCTTGGGGCGCTTGCCGGGAGCCGTCAGCCGCCGACGCCGAAGCCCACCTTGCGGACGTCGGACGGGGCGATCTCGACGTACGCGATGCGGTCGGACGGGACGATGTACTTGCGCCCCTTCTCGTCGCTGATGCGGAAGAGCCCGTCACCGGCCGTCAGGGCCTCGGCGACCAGCTTCTCCACCTCGTCGGGAGACTGGCCACTGGACACCACCAGCTCGCGCGGCGTGTCCTTGATGCCGATCTTGACCTCCACGTGGGACCTCCGCTGGAAATTCGTAAGGGATGTGCCCGGCAAGGCTAACCGAACCGGTTCGTTCCGGTGGCGCATGTCCGCGCCCGACCGCGTCGTCACGTCCAGGTGCTCCATCGGGGTCAGCCCAGGCCGAGCGCCTGCATGCGCTTGGTGTGCCCCTGTTGCAACCGCCGGAACAGCGCGGCGATTCCGGAGAGGTCGCCCGAACCGGAGACGATCAGCTCGGCCAGCCCGTCCCGCTCGGCGACGACGTACTGGGCCTGGGTGAGCGCCTCGCCGAGCAGGCGGCGGCCCCACAGGGCGAGCTTGTCGCGGGTCTTCGGGTCGGCTTCGATGCCGGCCGCGACTTCGCGTTCGGCGAACGCGGAGTGGCCGGTGTCGGCGAGCACGGTGAGCACGAGGTCCTTGGTCTCCGGGTCGAGCCAGCTGGCGATCTCGCGGTAGAGGTCGGCGGCCAGCCCGTCGCCGACGTAGGCCTTGACCAGCGACTCCAGCCACGACTTCGGCGGCGTCGAGGCGTGCCAGGCGTCGACCTGGGCGACGAATGGCGCCATGGCGTCCTCGACCTTGACGCCGTGCGCGGCCAGGTGCTGGTCGAGCAGTCCGTAGTGACCGATTTCCGCGGCGGCCATCTGCGCCAGCGCGGCCCGCCCGGCCAGGGTCGGGGCGCTGCGCGCGTCTTCGGCCATCCGGTCGAACGCGGACAGTTCGAGATAGGCGATCACACCCAGCAGGTCGACGACGCCTTCGCTGATCTCTTTCGGCTCGGTCACGGCGGCCAGGGTATCGCCGAAGCACCCGGACGTGACGCGACGAGACCGATCACACTGGTTCCGGCGCGCCGGGTACTGTCGAAAAACTGCTGACCAGGTACACTGGCGTTCGACATCAAGCTTCCGTACGCCATACCGGCGTCGGGAACAGGCAGGTCACGTGGCTTGCCGACGTACTGCAATGTGCGTGCACGCCTCTTCCGGCAATCCCGGGGCGGACCGGTTCCGCGCTTCCAGATCAGCGCCAGGGACCAGGGTTTACTCCCGGTCGAGTGTCGAGCGGACCCACGGCTGTGCGCGCTGGTCACGAGAGAGGCGATCACCCTGACCGCAGAAATTCCCACAACCGAACAGACCCCCGCCGTCGCGCTGGAGCACAGCGAGACCGGCCCGGCCGCGCTCGACATGTCGCACCCGCTGCAGGCGGGCGTCGAGGTCGAGCCCGAGGCCCCGACCTTCGCGTCCTTCGGCGTCAAGCCGGAGATCGTCAAGGCACTCGGCGACGCCGGCATCGAGCGGACGTTCGCGATCCAGGCGCTCACGCTGCCGCTGGCCATGGCCGGCGACGACCTCATCGGCCAGGCCCGCACCGGCATGGGCAAGACGCTGGGCTTCGGCGTCCCGCTGCTGCACCGCGTGCAGGTGCCCGGCGACGGCACCCCGCAGGTGCTGGTCGTGGTGCCGACCCGCGAGCTGTGTATCCAGGTCGCCAACGACCTCAAGGGCGCGGGCAAGTACCTCGGCATCCGCACGCTGGCCATCTACGGCGGCCGCCCGTACGAGCCGCAGATCGAGGCGCTGCGCAAGGGCGTCGACGTCGTGATCGGCACCCCGGGCCGCCTGCTCGACCTGGCCGAGCAGCAGCACCTGGTGCTCGGCAAGGTCCGCGGCCTGGTCCTCGACGAGGCCGACGAGATGCTGGACCTGGGCTTCCTGCCCGACATCGAGCGCATCCTGCGGATGGTGCCGGACGAGCGGCAGACGATGCTGTTCTCGGCCACCATGCCCGGCCCGATCATCACGCTGGCCCGCACGTTCCTGCGCCAGCCGACGCACATCCGCGCCGAAGAGAACGACGCGAGCGCGATCCACGAGCGCACCACCCAGTTCGTCTACCGGGCGCACTCGATGGACAAGCCCGAGGTCATCGCCCGCGTGCTGCAGGCCGAAGGCCGCGGCCTCACGATGATCTTCAGCCGCACCAAGCGCACCGCGCAGAAGGTGGCCGACGACCTGGTCGAGCGCGGCTTCGCGGCCGCCGCCGTGCACGGCGACCTGGGCCAAGGCGCGCGGGAGCAGGCGCTGCGCGCGTTCCGCTCGGGCAAGGTCGACGTGCTGGTCGCGACCGACGTCGCCGCTCGCGGCATCGACATCGACGACGTCACGCACGTCATCAACTACCAGTGCCCGGACGACGAGAAGACCTACGTCCACCGCATCGGCCGCACCGGCCGCGCGGGCCGCACCGGCGTCGCCGTCACGCTGGTCGACTGGGACGAAGAGCCGCGCTGGAAGCTGATCTCCGACACCCTCGGGCTGGACAAGCCGGAGCCGGTGGAGACGTACTCGTCGTCGAAGCACCTGTACGAGGACCTGGGCATCCCGGAGGGCACCACCGGGCGGCTGCCGCTGGCCAACCGCACCCGCGCGGGCCTGGCCGCCGAGGAGGAAGAGGACCTGGGCGGCAAGAAGCGCGGCCGTGGCCGGGGCCGGTCGGGCGAGCCGGCGTCGGAAGACACGCCGCGGAAGCGCACCCGGGCCCCGCGCAAGCGGACCCGCGGTGGCGCGCGGGCGGCCGAGGCCGTCGAGGCGGCGGACAACGCCGCCGCTTCCTCGGAAGAGGCTCCCGCGGCCGAGGCACGCACCCGGACGCGCCGCCGCACCCGCAGCGGCAGCGCCCCGGAGGCGACCGGCCCGGCGGCCGAAAAGGAAGCCGGCGAGAACGCCGAGCGTCCGGCTCGGCGACGCCGCCGTCGCCGCCCGGCCGCGACGTCTGATACACCTGCGTCGGCAGACTGAGGCCTACGCAGCGGGGGTCGGGTACGTGAGCGACGTCGAGAAGGCGCCTGAAGAGTCTTCCGAGTACGGCTCCGAAGACGTCCTCGAGGACGTCGAGGCCGCTCCGCCCGCCCCGCGGGTCAAGGCGCGCCGGTCGCCGTGGAACCGCGGGCGGGACCGGGTGATCGCCGCGCTCATCGCGGTGGTCGTGGTCGCCGTCGCGCTGGTCATCGGCGTGACGAGCGACAGCGCGGCCACCGACCGGACCGAGGCGGCACCGCCCCCGCCGCTGCCCGCGGCACCCGACAAGGTGCCCGGGTCGCTGGCGGAGATCTGGAGCGCCCGCAGCGGGGTGACGCCGGTCCCGGTGGTGGCCGGGGACACGGTGGCCACCGCGGACGGCGGCGAGGTCGCCGCCCGCGACCCGCTGACCGGGCAGATCCGCTGGCACTACACGCGCGACCTGCCGCTGTGCACGCTGAACGACACGTGGGGGCGGCTGAACGCCGTGTACCACAAGTCGCGCAACTGCAGCGAGGTCACGCAGCTCGACCCGGGAACCGGCCGGATCACGGCACAGCGCAACGGCAACGCGGAACTGGGCACCCGGCTGGTCAGCGACGGCTCGCACGTGACGACGACGGGCAAGAAGCTCCTCACCACCTGGCGCGACGACCTGGTGCAGAGCGCCGAGTACGGCCAGGTCCCGGCGCTGGTCAACGCGGGCAAGCAGCCCCGCACGGGCTGCACGTACGGCACGGTGGCGGCGGCGTCGGGCAAGATCGGCGTGATCGAGCGGTGCCCGGGTGACCCGGCGGACCGCCTGACGGTGTACAAGGCGGCGCCGGAGAAGGACGACGAGCCGCAGGTGGCGTTCAGCAGCGTGCTGGCGGGCAAGCGGGCCAGGGTGATCGCGATGTCGGGCGACCTGGCCGCGGTGGTGTTGCCGGACCAGAAGCTCATGGTGATCTACAACGGCGACGGTTCCCAGCGGGCGGCGTACCCGCTGGACGTGCCGTCGGGCGACCTGGCGCAGGACCCGCCGTCAGGCACCGAAGCGACAACCCAGACAACGCAGAACGTGTACTGGTTCAGCGGTTCGAAGGTCGTGGCGCTGTCGCGCGACGACCTGTCGCCGCGCTGGACGTTGAGCAGTGCGGTGGGCCCGGGCATCACGTTCGCGCAGCAGCTGGTGGTCCCGATCAAGGGCGGCCTGGCGGTGCTGAACGAGAACGACGGATCGACGATCCGCACGGTGGGCGTGGACCGGCGGGGTTACACGGGAGTCGTCCGCCTGGCGGCGGCAGGCCCGGTACTGCTGGAAGAACGCGGCGACACGCTGACGGCCCTGAAGTAGCGGACCGTCGGGCTAGGTGAGCCAGAAGAGGGTCAGCGCCGAGGCCGTGAACAGAACGACTGCGGCACCTGCCCCGGCGGCCGGAAGGCCGTTCCGGCGGTCGGCGACCCGCTGAGCCAGCAGCGCCAGCACCGCCGCCAGCGGATGGCCGATCAGCAGCACCGCGCCCGGGCCCGGCGCTCCCGTGTACAGGTCGATTCCCGCCACCACCAGGACTCCGGCCGCCAGGACCGCGAGACCGGCCGCCAACGAGCCCGTGAATCCGCGCCACCACCGCCCGCGTTTCTTCGCCGGCGCGTCGGGTTCGGGGGTGTCCGGGGTGATGTGCTCCGGTTCGGCCCGTTCCTGCGGCACCGTCGGCAGTTCGTCGGTGTCCGGTGAAGCCACGTTCCCTCCCTGTCAGGGCGCGAGCAGGTCCCATGGTTGCGCCGCCGGGGCCGCTTCCTGCCCCGCCGCGCAGCTCGGCCTGAAGTCGCACCAGGCGCAACGGCGGTCCGGGCGCGCCGGGAACAGCACGTCCCCGTCGCCGCCCGCCTCCAGGGTATCCGTGGCCAGCCTCAGGTCCCCGGCGGTCTCTTCGGCGCGTTGCAGGTGCCGCCGCAGGCTCTCCGGCGTGTGCTCGGCGGCGGCGATCGTGCCGCTCGGCAGGTGGTGCAGCTCGACCGTGGTGCACGGCATCCGCAACGTGCGCGCCGCGGCCACCGCGTACAGCGCCAGCGCCTGCGACGCCCTGGCCTCGTACTCGTCCGGCGGACGGCGGCCCGTCTTGTAGTCGACGATCACCAGCTCGCCCGCGCGCGCGTCGATCCGGTCGGCCCGGCCCTCGATGATCATCGACGGCCGCTCCCCCGGCGCCGGGTTCACCGGCGCCGATACCCACCGCTCGAGCCCCACCGGGTCGTGGCTGACGTCGTTGTCCTCGACGTACTCCGCCACCCAGCCCTTGGCCCGCGCCCGGTACCGCGCCGCCTGCTCGTCGTTCTGGAAGCCCGCGTCCTTCCAGAACTCGGCCACCAGCGCCACCGCCCGCTGGGGCACGCGCTTGAGCACCGGCAGGTCGAACAGCGCCCGCAACGCGTTGTGCACCACCGCGCCGAGGGTGCTGTGCGCCCACGGCCCGGTGCGCTGCGGCGTCGGCCGGTCGAGGTACGCGAGCCGGTACCGGCGCGGGCAGTCGTCGAAGGTCGCCAGCCGCGCCGGCGAGACCTTCGTGAGCCGCACCGGCTGCGCGACGCCGAAGTCGAACCCCATTTGCTCCTTCACGGGTGCCACGCTACGCATCGCCACCGACAGTTTTTGCGGGGGTTCGGGTGGCGAAGCCCCCGACCTGGGGCGAAGCCCCAAATGTCACCGACAATTTTTTCGGGGGTTCGGGTGGCGAAGCCCCCGACCTGGGGCGAAGCCCGAGATATCACCGACAGCTTTCCGCGCGGGGCGAGCCGCCCCGCGCGGAAAGCCCGGCTAGCGCACCACAAGCACGGTGTGCGTCCCGCCGCCGACCGCGAGCGAGTCGCCCCGGACCGCGCGGCCGTCCAGCAGGACCAGCCGTCCGGGCGGGACCACCAGTGACCCGGAAGTTCCTTGCGGCGCGGAAACCGTCAACGAGAACACCGAGCCGTGCTGAGACCACGAAGCCGACAACGCGCCCTTCGGCGTCGGGACGGCTCCGCGTGCCCACGCCACGGAACCCGGGTGCGGCGAAACCGTCCACGTCGCGAAGCCCGGCGAAGCCGGTGAGACGCCCAGCAACTCGTTCGTCAGCGCCGGCACGACACCGGTCGACCAGCCGTGCGCCGCCGACGTGTATCCCTGCTCGTAGTGCGATCCGCCCGCGCCGATGCCTTCCCACGCCGTGATGCCCGGGTCGTGCGTGGTCATCCAGCCGTACATCCGCTTGATCTGGTCGATCGCCGACTCCGCCTGCCCGGTCCGGAACCGCGCTTGCAGCTCAGGGAACGACGTGAACGCGTACACGCGCTTCGTCCCGTCGGACACGAGAGTGTCGTTGTCCATGAAGGGGTTGCCGTACGGCAACGCACCCGCCGCGAGCCGCGCCAACGCCGACGAAGCCTGCGAAGGCGACGCGATGCCGGCCAGGATCGCGTGGCTGTTGCCGTCCTGGCCGTGGCGCACCGCGCCGGTCGCCGAGTCCAGGTACGCGCCCGCTGCCGGATCCCACAGGTACTGGTTCACGGCCGCCGCGACGCCGGACGCGCGCGCGAGCCACCGGTCGGCGTCCGAGGGGTGCCCTGTCGCGCGAGCGAGCCCTGCCGCACCCTGAAGCGCCCGGACGTACAACGCGTTGTAGTACGTCACTTCGCCCGTACGCGGCAGGAACGCGTAGTCGCCGTAGCCGCCTGTGCCGTTGAGGCCCTTCGCGAGCAGCCCGCGCGAATCGGTGACCGACGGATACCACGTGTCGAGAGCCTTCACGAGGTGCGAGTAATACGAAGCCGCGTACGCGGTGTCGCCCGTGTAGAGCACGTAGTCCCAGCTCGACGTCACCCACCAGAGCGGATAGTCGAACAACGGCAGCGTGTAGTCGTTGATCGAGGCGGGCGGGATCCAGCCGTCAGCCCGCTGGTGGTCGGCCAAGTCGGCCAGGACGTTCCGCGCGGCCGTGCCGTCCTGGTGCGTCAGGTACTCGGTCAGCCCGGACACCGCGACGTCGCCGACGTACGGGTCCCGGTCCCGCTTCGCGCCGTCGTGCAGCACGAGCTTTCCGTCCAGCGACGGCGAGAACGCGCCGCGCGGGTCCACATCGGACTCGCGGAAGGTGTCCATGCCCAGTTCGTTGGTGTACGACGCGGCGTACCAGTACTTGTTCAGGTTTTCGTCGGACGACTCGAACCAGCCGCGGTAGCTGGACGGCGCGCCGAGGAACGGCGTGAAGTCGAGCGAGACGCCGCTGATCCGGACTTCGCCGGAAGGCTGGGCAGCCGGCGCGTCCGAGGCCAGCGCGTCCAGGCTGATCCGCAGGTAGCGGAAGCCGTGCAGCCCGTCCGCGCACACCTGCGTTCCGGTGGCGCAGCCCTTCGTGTCCCGCCAGACGGCCGGCGCCGCCGGCACGGCGTACTGGTCGGTGCCGGGGCCGCCCGAGAAGTCAGAGCGCGTGAAGTCGGAGCGTTCGCCCAGGTACTGCAGGGTTTCCGAGAAGGCCAGCCGCACACCAGGCCGGTTCGCCGACGCGCCCGCGAACGCGATCTCCGGGTACCCGGCGACGACCTTGCCGAAGTCGATCACGGCCGTGGGCACCGGCGGATCGGCGACCAGGCCGGGCCAGACCTCGGCAATCCGGCTGAACTCACCCGAAGGTGTGTTCTGGTCCTTGGTCACGGTGATCCGGACCTGCGTGGTCGTCACCGGCCGGTCGAAGGCGACGGCGCGCTGCACGGCCGTGTTGCCGGTGACCGACGCCGCGACGCGCCACGCGCCCGCGTCCAGCACCTCGACGGTGAAGTCCTGCGGCACGCCGTCCACATTGGACAGCAGGGTGACACCGGGCAGCGCGACCGGCGCCGCCGAGGTGATCGTCAGGACGTCCGGATACGCCCCGATCGTGTCGTCGTTCCAGAACGTCGCGGTGTCGCCGTCGACGGCATTGCCGGGGGCGTAGGTCCGCGGCCGGCCGTTGCCGCCGTTGTTCGGCGCGTGGAACGACGACGCGGCCGCCGTGGTCCCCGCGGGCCAAGCGGGCTTCGGCGGCGACGCCTGCCGCCGGAACGTCGCGACACCCCGGCCGAGCAGGCCGTCCGGGTTGGTGACGTCCCCGGTCGTGGACAGGACCTTGACGGGCCGGACGTCCCGGCTCGACGGTGCGACGACGTACTTCTGCCAGCCGGGCACGGCCCCGGCGGGAGCGGCGAGCACCCCGCTCGCCACCAGCACCGTCACCGGCAGAACTGCTCCGAGCCACTTCATCGAGGCCTCCGCAAGGGCGATTGAATCGTTTCAAGTGCTGCGCTGAGGTTCAGGCTGCGGGAGGCCTGCCAACGATGTCAACGAACCGGGCGGATCCTGTCCGGCAGGACAACCCGGGTGGCGGGTCAGTTCCCGCCGGCGATGAAGCCGCGAACGGAGTTCGCGACCAGCTCCACGGCGATGGCCGCGAGCAGCAGACCAGCCACCTTCGCCAGCAGCGTGATGCCGCTTTCCTTGATCAGCCGGATCACAACGCCGGAGTAGCGCATGCAGAGGTAGATCACGAAGTGCGTCGTGACGATCGCCAGCGCCAGCGCGATGTACGCGCCGATGTGCCCGTCGGCCTGCCGGACGAACACGATGGTCGCGGCGATCGCGCCGGGTCCGGCCAGCAGCGGCGTGCCGAGCGGCACGAGGGCTACGTTGACGTCCTCGGCCGCCGCCTCGGGCTCGTGGCCGTTGCTGGTGAGCAGCTGCAGCGCGATCAGCAGGAGCAGCAGCCCGCCCGCGCCCTGCAGCGCCGGGATGCCGATGCCGAGGTAGGCGAGGATCGCCTGGCCTGCGACCGCGAACAGGCTGATGACCAGCAGCGACACCAGGACGGCCTGCCGGGCGGCGCGCGCCCGCGTCGCCATCGGCTTGCGGCCGACCAGGCTGAGGAACACCGGCACGGTGCCGGGCGGGTCCATGATGACGATCAGGGTGATCGTCGCGCTCATGAAGAGCTTCGCGTCGAAGACGTCGGCGATCGCCATCTCAGCCCTTCACGACCTGGAACCCGGTCGCGCGCGCCACCAGCTCCTCGAGCTGCCCCGGATCGGTGGTGCACTCGCCGAGCGGGATCGTCTTGTTCGTGCCGTGGTAGTCGCTGGACCCGGTGACGAGCAGCCCCAGCTCGCCGGCCAGCTCACGGGTGCGGGCCCGCGTCGCCGCGTCGTGGTTCGGGTGGTCGGCCTCGACACCGGTGAGCCCGCGCCCGGCCAGCTCGGCGAGGGTGTCCTCGCTGATCGTGGCGCCGCGGCTGAAGGCGAACGGGTGCGCGATGACCGTGACGCCGCCGGCCGCCGCGATCATGTCGATGGCCTCCTCGACCGGCGTGTCGCGGCGGGCGACGTAGTAGCCGCGGCGCGGGCTGAGGTAGTCGGCGAACGCCTCGTCGACGGACGTGACCAGCCCGGCGCGGACCAGCGCCTGCGCGAGGTGCGGGCGGCCGGGCGGCGAGTCCTCGGGCAGCAGGCCGAAGATCTCGTCGATGTCGATCGGCAGGCCGTCGGCGGCCATCCGCTCGGCCATCCGGCGCAGCCGGGTGCGGCGCTCGGCGCGCAGCCGGGTCTGTTCGGTGACCACGGCTTCGGCCGTCGGGTCGAAGAGGTAGGCGAGCAGGTGGACGCTGATCTGGCGGCCGGTCTCGGGGTCGATCGACACGGTGGAGAGCTCGGCGCCGGGGACGAGCGTCAGGCCCGGCGGCACCGCTTCGGCGGCGGGCGCCCAGCCGGCGGTCGTGTCGTGGTCGGTGATCGCGACGACGTCGAGCCCGGCGTTCGCGGCCGCGGCGACGAGCCCGGCCGGCGTGTCGGTGCCGTCGGAGGCGGTGGAATGGGCGTGCAGGTCGATGCGCATCGTGTCCATTGTCGACGATGCGCTGCGTCACAGGCGGGACGGGTCAGCCGACGGGCTTCTTGCCCCGGGCGGCCCGCTGGGCCTTGATCATCGAGAAGCGCTCAGCCTGCTTCTGCTTGTCGCCGAACACGAGCTCGGAAATCGTGTCGTAGAACTCTTCGGGCCGCGGGAGGTAGTCGATCCGGTTGAGGGCCTGGATCTGGCCGGCGGACTCGACGACCATCGTGCCGTAGCCCATCATGCGGCCGGTCGCGGTGCGCACGTAGCTGAGGTCGGTGACCTTGCTGATCGGCATCATCAGCACCTTGGTGGTGAACACCCCGGTCGTCATCACGAACCGCTTGTCGGTCACCACCAGGCGCTCGACCCACCACTCCATCACCTGGTAGGCGAACCGCAGGACGACGAGCAGCGCGACGTACCAGAGGATGTTCTGGCCGATGTACAGCGCCGGTGGCAGCAGGTAGGACACCAGGACGCAGACGGCCAGCAGCGCGGCCGCCTCGAAGGTGTCCCACAGCAGCACCGCCCAGTGGCGGCGGATCCGGATGACCCGCCGCTCGGTGTCGAGGAGGTACTCGTCGGGGTCGCGAGGCGCGAACATGGTTCGAGGGTAGCCCCGGATCAGGCCTTGAACACGTTGCTGACGAAAGTGATGACCGATTCGGCCGAGTCGCGCAGGAACTGGATGATGTTGCCGACGAGGCCCGCCGCCTGGCCCGGCTGGGCAATGACGAAGAACAGCACCAACGCGATACCGGCGAGGCCCGCAATCTTCTTCACGTTCACCGCGATCAAATCCCGTCTCTTACGGTGACAACCGGACAAGTGCACTTAACTTGTACCGCACTGGACAGGCGCAGGGGAGGTAAGTCCCGCGCTTGGGTCAGCACGCCGTCCGAAGTGTACCGTACGGCTACTCTCCGTGTACAGGACATCGGTTTTCAGTTCGGCGCCGTCTACCCTTCGGGACATGGACGTCCCCACCCGCGCCACGATCCGCTGTGTCGGCGGCATCGTGTTCGACCCGCAGGGCCGCTTGCTGCTCATCCGGCGTGCGCACGACCCCGGATCGGGGCAGTGGTCGCTGCCGGGTGGCCGCGTCGAACCAGGCGAATCGGACGAAGCGGCCGTGGTCCGCGAACTGCGGGAGGAAACCGGGCTGGACGTGATTCCGGGCACACTGGTCGGCACGGTGACCCGCGGCCGGTTCGAGATCCACGACTACGCCTGCGCGGCGACGGGCGGCGTCCTCACGGCCGGTGACGACGCCACGGAGGCACGTTGGTCCGATGCGGCAGACCTGTCGGCCCTGGAGGCGGCCGGGGAGCTGGTGGACCTCCTGTACGTGACGCTGCGTGACTGGAACGTCCTGCCGCGGGCCTGATCCGCCGCTACAGCGGCAGCCAGGTCATCCGCTGCCCGTGCGGGGCGGTCCGCGCCAGGGCGTGGGCCTCCGGCCTCCCGTTCTCCCAGCGCACCACGCCGAGCGTCGCCAGCCCGCCGCCGACCAGGTCCGACCGGCCCGGCAGCACCACGTCCAGGCCCGCGCCGTAGAACTCCTCCGACACCCACCACAGCGGCCGGGACTCCGCCAGCGAAGCCAGCGCCGCGACGAACGCCGCGCGGCGCTCCGGTGGGAAGTACGCCAGCGCGTGGCTCGTCACCACCACCAGCGGCCCGTCCAGCGACGCGGCCGCCGACGGCAGGTCGTCCACGCCGTCCCCGGCGATGAGCCGGGGCCGGTGCTTCGCCTGCTCGGCCGCGGCCGTGCGCAGCAGCCGGATGCGGTCCGGCTGGTCCGCCCAGACGCACGCCTCCAGCCAGGCCAGCTCGTCCTCGTCCGACAGGTCCACCGGCGCGCGGTCGAGGCCCGCCCGGTCGAGCACCGCCAGCTTCTTCGGCAGCTTCGGCGCCACCGCGCCCGGCGCCAGGTCCAGCGCGCAGTGCAGCCCGACCGCGGCCTTCGCGGGACCCGCCGTCAGCTGCTCGCCGCCGTCGCACTGGTAGCGGTAGCCGAACCGGTCCAGGCCCAGCAACAGCCCCGCGCTGCAGCCGACCTCCAGCACGGCGACCTTGCCGCCCGCCTCCTTCGCCGCCCGCGCGACGCCCGGGTACAGCAGCGCCGCCCGGCGGACCTCGTTGGTCTGCGTGTAGCGCGACGCGATCAGTGCCCGCGCCTTGTCCGCCCGCTCCAGCAGGAACGACCGGAACAGCGGCCAGGTCTCGGAGTCGACCCCGTCGAAGCCGCCGAGCGACGGGTAGTACCGCGACAGCGGGTGGATCGGGTCGGCCTGCACCAGCCGGTGCGCGGCGGCCATCAGCAGCGTGCCGCGCGCCTCGCCGTCGCGGGCCACCGACAGCAACCCGGCGACGTCGTCGTCCTCCGCGGCCTGAGACGCCAGGTGCTCGTACAGCGGGGAGACGCCGCGCGCCTCCACTTCCGCGAACTTGCGCAGGATCCCCTTGATCCGGTCCAGGTCCATCAGAGCCTCATTCGTGCGGCACCGGCCGGCCCGGCTGCTCCCCGCCCCGAGTCTCCCCGTACGAGCGCTTCGGCACCATCACCTTCCGCCGGAACGTGCACACGATCGTGCCGTCCTGCTTGTAGCCGCGCGTCTCGACGTACACGACGCCCCGGTCGTCCTTGGACTTCGACGGCGTCTTGTCCAGCACCTCGGTCTCGCCGTAGATGGTGTCGCCGTGGAAGGTCGGCTTCACGTGCTTGAGCGACTCGACCTCGAGGTTCGCGATGGCCTTGCCGGAGACGTCGGGCACGGACATGCCCAGCAGCAGCGAGTAGACGTAGTTGCCGACCACGACGTTCTTGCCGAAGTCGGTCGTCTCCTCCGCGTAGTGCGCGTCGAGGTGCAGCGGGTGGTGGTTCATGGTGAGCAGGCAGAACAGGTGGTCGTCGTATTCGGTGACCGTTTTGCCCGGCCAGTGCTTGTAGACCGCACCGACCTCGAACTCCTCGTAGTACCGACCGAACTGCACTCGTCATCTCCCGTCGCGTAACACCGCGTGAGGCTGGTACGACACGCATCCGTAGTGAGGAGTACCCTCAACCATTGGTTCTCGCGCGTCAACGCGAGCCCCACCACTCTCCACCCGGCCCGAAGGAGGTGAGGAACCCCGATGAGTAGTGGCGATAGTCCGCTCCCTAGTAGTCCCAGCGTTCCCACCTCACGGGTCTTCTCCAGGTAGGCCTTTCCTTCCCGGGAACGCTGGTGTCGCCGGGCGGACGCGGTTCCGCCCCTGGTCAGTCGTCTCGCACGACCAACGCACGACGCCCAGGAGATCCCATGCCTGCCATTCCCTCGCTCGGCGGCCTGCGCGGCCGCGGCAACAAGGGCACCGTCCCCGTGCGGCCGGTCCCGGTGCCGCTGTCCGCGTACGTCGTCGACTGCGCGGTGTACGTCGGCGGCGAGCGCCTGCCCGGCCGCTGGACCCACACCGAAGCGATCAAAGAGGTCCGCAAGCGGCACGAGGGGTTCGTCTGGATCGGGCTGCACGAGCCCGACGCCGACCAGATCCAGGGCATCGCCGAGACGTTCGGGCTGCACGAGCTGGCGGTCGAGGACGCGCTCGAAGCGCACCAGCGGCCGAAGCTGGAGCGCTACGACGACACGCTGTTCCTCGTGGTCAAGACCGTCCGGTACGTCGAACACGAGTCCCCCACCACGGCGAACGAGATCGTCGAGACCGGCGAGCTGATGGTGTTCCTCGGCCGGGACTTCGTCATCACCGTCCGGCACGGGAACCACTCCGGGCTGGCGCGGCTGCGCCGCGAGCTCGACGAGGACCCCGAGCGGCTGCAGCTGGGGCCGGCCGCGGTCGTGCACGCGATCGCCGACCACGTCGTCGACCACTACCTCGACGTCACCGGCCGGATCGAGAACGACATCGACGTGATGGAGGCGCAGGTCTTCGCGCCGCGCTCGCAGATCAGCGCCGAGCAGATCTACCTGATGAAACGGGAGGTCCTCGAGCTGCGCCGCGCGGTGATGCCGCTCGCGACGCCGGTCCAGCGGCTGGCCGAGGGCTACACGCGCCTGGTGCCGGACGAGGTCCGCTCCTACTTCCGCGACGTCGCCGACCACCTCACGACCGTGTCCGAGCGGGTGGCGGCGTTCGACGAGCTGCTGTCCACACTGGTCGACGCGACCGTCGCGAAGATCTCGCTGCAGCAGAACACCGACATGCGCAAGATCACGTCGTGGGCGGCGATCATCACCGTGCCGACGATGATCGCCGGCATCTACGGGATGAACTTCGACTACCTGCCCGAGCTGCACTGGAAGTTCGGGTACCCGCTGGTGATCACCGTGATCCTGGCGATCTGCCTGTTGCTGTACCGAATATTCCGGAAGAACGGCTGGCTATAGGTCCCCTCTCTTCCCCCACTGGAGTGTTCGTGATGCCTCGCATGCTGTCCAACCTCAAGTTCTGGGCGCTCGCGCTCAGCGTGCTGTGGATCTTCGTCATCACTTTCGTCATCGTCGCCGACCCCGGGTTCGCGCACGGCATGAAGTGACGCCGGGGCGTCGTACCCTGGGGGCGTGCCGAAAGCGCTGGTGGTCTCCGACGAGGTCGACGAGCGGCTGTGGACCGACGCGGTCCGCGCCGTCGCCGTCGACCTCGTCATCGGCGCCGGCGACCTCCCCTACGACTACCTCGCCTTCCTGGCCGGCGCGCTCGACGTGCCGTGCGTGTTCGTGCCGGGCAACCACGACCCGGACCTGAGCGGATACACGCGCTACGGCGGGCTGTCCATGAAGGACGGTTTCCCGGCGGCTTGGCCGGGCCCGGCGGGCGGCATCAACGCCGACGGCCGGGTCGTCGACGTCGCCGGGCTCCGGTTCGCCGGGCTCGGCGGCTCGGTCCGCTACAACGACGGGCCGAACCAGTGGACGCAGCGCCAGCAGGCCCGCCGCGCCCGCGGCCTGGTGCGCCGGGCCCGGCTGCGGCGCTGGCGGGACGGCCGCGACGTCGACGTCCTGCTGACGCACTCGCCGCCGCTGAACCTGGGTGACCGGGACGACCCGCCGCACCGCGGGTTCGCGTGCCTGCACCGGACGATCGAGGTGCTGCGGCCGAAGTGGCTGCTGCACGGGCACATCCACCCCCACGGCGAGCCGGTGCCGGACCGCGTCGTCGGCGAAACCCGGATCCGCAACGTGGTGGGCCACCGGATCATGGAGTTCTCATGAAAGAGACGGGGTTTCCCCGCGCCGACGCGGAGAACGACTTCCTCCGCGCGCGCCGGGGCCAGGTGCTCTCGCGGCTTTCCACGTGGCTGCGCCGCGAGCCCGACGACGTCAACATCATGCTGCCGTTCCACGAGGTGGTGGAGGCGCTCGGCTACCAGGGCGAGCACCGGATCGGGCTGCGGGTGATCAAGCTGGACTCGATCGTCGGCACGGTCGACCGCAGCCGCGACTTCGACCGCCGCTTCCGCCCGACGTCGGGCCGGGTCCGCGAGCGCTGGGAGCGCCTGGCGCTGGCCGCCCGCCGCGGCGAGGAGATCCCGCCGATCGAGGTCTACCGGATCGGCGAGCTGCACTTCATCATCGACGGCCACCACCGCGTCTCGGTGGCGCTCGCCCAGGGACTGTCCACAATAGAGGCATACGTGACGGTGGTCCGGACCAAGCTGGACCCGAGCGGCATCCGGCACCGCGGCGACCTGATCGTCAAGGACTACCGGCGGCTGTTCCTGGAGCGCGTGCCGCTGACCGGCCACGCGCGGGCGTCGGTGATCGTGACGGACCCGTGGGACTACGCGAAGCTGGGCGAGCACGTGGAGGCGTGGGGCTTCCGGCTGATGCAGGACGAGGGCAGGTTCTGCGACCGGGCGAGCGTGGCCCAGCGCTGGTTCGACGAGGAGTTCGTCCCGGTGGTGGGCATGCTGCGGCAGGCGGGCATGATCGGCGACCGGACGGACGCGGAGGCGTACATGTGGGTGGCCGCCGAGCGGTACCGGCTGATCCGCACCCACCGCTGGGACGACGAGGTCATCGAGACGCTGCGGGCGCGCAGCCGCTAGAAGTCCAGGCCCGGGGTCAGGGCCAGCTGCCGCACCTGGTCCAGCGTCAGGACCGGCTCCGGGCGCTGCCGCGGCAGCCGCACGTCCTTCTGCTCCAGCACGCCGCTGTTGGTGGACCAGAACTGGACGAACACGGCCGGCGCGGCCAGCGCCACGCGGTGGGTCACGACGTCGCCGGAGACCAGCGTCGAGAGCCAGAGGTGGCCCTGGTCCGCCTGCTCCGAGCGGCACACGACCTCCTCCGGTGACCCGCACGGCGGGCCGCCCGAGTTGCCGGTCGGCAGGATCAGGGCGTAGACCGAGCCGGTCCCGCGCGCGTCGGTCACCCGGACGCCCATGTGGAACAACGCCTCGCGAGGCGCGTCGCCCGCCGGGTCGGCGATCAGGCGGAACGGGTCCGGCGGCGGGGTCTCGCCCGGGATGGTCAGCCGCGAGATCCGCACGCCCGGGTCGAGCAGCGACCGGACGGCGTTGCCGACGAGACAGCTGAGCCGTTCGGTGATCTGCGCACGCGTGGCCGTTTCCGCGGGGCACGGCGAGCTGGCGACGTCGCCGCGGCGCGGCAGCACGACCACGGCCAGCCCGAGCGCGAGCACGACCACGGCCAGCGCGACCGCGCTCGTGAGCAGGTACCGCCGGCGCGACGAGCGGGCCGCGGCCAGCACCGCTTCGCCGGACAGGCCGATCGGGGGTTCGCCTTCGGTCACGTACGTCGTCAAGGCAGCCCGGACGTCTTCCATCACCACTCCTCCGTCGTCGGCGCGGGCAGGACGGCGCGCAGGGCTTCGACCCCGCGGGCCGTCTGGGACTTGACCGTGCCTTCGGCGACGCCGAGCAGCGACGCCACCTCCGCCACCGGGAGGTCTTCGAGGAACCGCAGCACGACCATCGCGCGCTGCCTCGGCGTCAAGTCCGAAAGGGCGCGCTCCACGTCGAGCCGGACGTGACTGTCGCGGCCCGGGGGTGACTCCGTTTCCGGCGGCGAAGACGTCACGTATTCGCGGGCCGCGGTGCGTCGCCCGGCCAGGAACAGGTTCAGGAGGATGCGCCGCGCGTACGCGTCGGCCGTGTCCGGCCGGACGCGCCGCCAGCGCCGGTACAGCTGCACGAACATGGCCTGGACCAGGTCCTCGGCCGCGTGCCAGTCCCCGCACAGGGCGAACGCCACCCGGCGGAACCGCTGTACTCGCGCGGCGAAGTACTCGCTGAAGTCGAGATCTCGCGAAGCCCCCACCGGCCCTCCTTCGCACGTTGTCACTCTTACTAGTGCGCGGAGGGCCGGGGAGGTTCAACTACAGGTGCACCGCGCCCGGCGCCGCCTCGCCCTTCGGGACGCCCGGGCGCAGCAGCAGGCCGCTGAGCACCGCGCCCGCCAGGAAGATCGCCGCCGCCCAGGAGAACGCCGTCGTGTAGCTCTCGATCGCCGCTTCGGCCGCCAGCCGCGGCGTCGGGACCTTGCCCGCAAGGTACGACGTCGCCGCGTTGCCGGCCAGTGTCGACAGCAGCGCCGTGCCGATCGAGCCGCCGACCTGCTGCATCGTGTTGACCGCCGCCGACGCGACCCCCGCGTCGTGCGCCTCGACGCCGAACGTCGCGACGCTCATCGCCGGCGCCATCGCCAGGCCGATGCCGAAGCCCATCACCAGCAGCGGACCAAGCACGCCGGAGGCGTACGTGCTCTCGAGACCGATGCCGCTCAGCCAGAACAGGCCGACGGCCGCGATCGCCATGCCGGTCGGGACCAGCGGCCGCGGGCCGAACCGCGGCAGCAGCACGGCCGTGGCCGTGGTCGCCGACAGCATCAGCGTCGCGACCATCGGCAGGAACCCGATGCCGCTTTCGATCGGCGTGAACTTCAGGTTCTGCTGCACGTAGAACGTCAGGAACAGGAAGATCGCGAACATCCCGATCGCGAGCAGGAACATCGCCAGGTAGGAGCCGCCGCGGTTGCGGTCGAGGAGCACGCGCAGCGGCAGCAGCGGGTGCGAGACGCGCTGCTGCAGCCACGCGAACACGCCCAGCAGCACGACGCCGGCGGCGAGGAAGCCCCACACCGACACCGCCGACCACGAGTCCGACTCGGCGTTCGCGAAGCCGTAGACCAGCGCGAACAGGCCGGCTGACGCGGTGACCGTGCCCGGCAGGTCGAGCTTCGGGCGCGGGCCGCCGTCCTTCTGGTTGCGCAGCAGGATCGAGCTGCCGGCGAACGCGACGACGGCGAAGATGATGTTGACGAACATGCACCAGCGCCAGTCGAGGTACTCGGTGAGCACGCCGCCGAGCAGCAGGCCGACCGCCGCGCCGCCACCACCGATGGCCCCGAACACGCCGAACGCGCGGCCGCGTTCCTTCGGGTCGGTGAAGGTGGTGGTGAGCAGCGAAAGCGCGGCCGGCGCGAGCAGCGCGCCGAACACGCCCTGGGCCGCGCGGGCGACCAGCAGCATCTCGATGTTGCTCGCCGCGCCGCCGAGCGCGGAGACCGCGGCGAACCCGGCCAGGCCGACGAGCAGGGCGTTCTTGCGGCCGAAGACGTCCGCGAGGCGGCCGCCGAGCAGCAGCAGGCTGCCGAACGCCAGCGCGTACGCCGTGACGACCCATTGCCGGGCGTCGTTGGAAAAGCCCAGGTCGACCTGGGCCGAGGGCAGCGCGATGTTCACGACGGTCGCGTCCAGCACGACCATCAGCTGCGCGATGCCGATCATCACCAGGATGAGCCAGCGTCTGGCGTGGTGGGGGTTTTCGCCGGCGCGCGCGTCCCCCGGCGGCGCGACGGCGAGCGTGGACTCGGTCATGGAGGTCCTCACAGAAAGTGATCAAGACACTATGTGGAGTAGGTATCTCCCCTTACGCGACCCAAGGTACACAAGAACCGGAGATAGTGCCTCTACTTCAAGCGGTAGACTGGAGGACATGGCACGGGACGCTGGTCCCGCCGCACCGGCGCGGCCGCTGCGGCGTGACGCTGAACTCAACCGCCGTCGCATCCTCGCGTCGGCCCGCGAGGTGTTCGGCCGCCGCGGGCTCGAAGCCACGCTGGACGACATCGCGCACCACGCCGGCCTCGGCGTCGGCACGGTCTACCGCCGGTTCCCCAGCAAGGAACACCTGGTCGAGGCCATGTTCGCGGAGCGGATGGCGGAAATCGGCGAGCTCGCCGAAGAAGCGCTGAAGGCCGAGGACCCGTGGCAGGCGTTCGTCGACTTCACGTGGAAGTCGATCGAGCTGCACTCCGGCGACCGCGGGCTGCGCGAGATCATGCTGTCGAACAGGTTCGGCCACGAGCACGTCGCGGAAGCGAAAGCCCGCATGGTGCCGTTGATCACAAAGCTGGTGGAGCGCGCCAAGGCGGCGGGCGGCCTGCGCGCCGACTTCGCCCCGACGGACACCCCGCTGCTGCACATGATGATCGGCTCGGTGATCGAGTTCACGTCGGCGGTGGAGCCGGACCTGTGGCGCCGCTGCCTGGGCATGCTCCTCGACGGACTGCGCGCGAAGCCGGGCAAGCCGTCGGAGCTGGCCCACCCGCCCCTGGACATGAACGAGGTCGACGAGGCGATGTCCTGCTGGCGCCCCTGACGGGCAGCCACCAGGGGCGGGCGCGGCGCCAGGCCCCGCCGGCCCAGCCCCTGCGCGGTCACCTTCCCGCCGCGCGCCAAGCCGTTCACTCCGACGGGATGACCGCCCACAGGATCAGGTACGCCACGAACTGCGGCCCGGGCAGCAGGCAGGACAGCACGGCCAGCAGCCGTACCGTGTTCGGCTTCATGCCGAACCGCTGCGCGAGACCCGCGCAGACGCCGCCGATCATGCGGCCGTGGCGCGGGCGGGACAGTGCCCTCCTGGTGACCGGTGCGCTCATCGTCTTTTCCCTTTCCTCGAAGTTCCGATATCCCCACTTCACCACCGGAGTACCCGCTTCCGCATCGCTCCCGGGACGGATCGCTCCCTTAGGGGACGGTAAAAGCGAAAACCGTTCGAAACCTCAGGCGAAACTCAGGAAAACGGACCGCGCCGCGCTGACCTGCACATTCCGCCGCGGCCAGCGGGAAAATAATGAGAGATCTCCCCGTCAGGGCTGGTTTTTCCCGCCGATGTGGTGATACTTGCTCCCCGTGTACCCGCGTCTGAAGGCATTGGCCGTCGCGATGCTCTGCGCCCTGCTCGCCGCCTGCGCGAACACCCAGGCCGCGCCCGAGCCGTCGTCCGGGCCCACGCCGCTGACCTCGTCCGCCGCGCTGGGCGACTTCGCGACCGTCGACTACTGCAGCCTGCTCGACGTGCCCGCGGTCGCTCCCGGCGCCGTCGCCAGCCCGACGTTCGAGACCTGCCAGGCCCGGCTCGGCGCGCGCACGATCCTCGTCGGGCCGCTGGCCTTCGACTCCGATCCGAACATCAGGCCCTACGCCTACCCCGGGCCGGTGCCCGACGGCGTCGCGGTCCAGCAGTCGATGTTCAACGACCGCACCGCCTGCACCCGCGCGATCACCTTCGCCGACGGCAACCGGCTCGACCTGTCGGTCAGCGACACCAGCGACGACCAGGCCGCACGCTGTGGCGTCGCCGACGCGGCCGTCGGCTCGGTCCTGGGCGTCGTCACGGCGAACAAGGTCGGCCGGCTGAAGTTCCCGGAACGCTCGTGGGGCCTCGTCGCGCCGTGCGCGCTGCTGGACACCCACGACCTCGACGACGCGGCGGGCGCCGACAGCCGGCCGGCGACCGGGCTGTCCGGGCACAGCTGCATCCGCGGCAAGGTGAGCTTCAAGCTGACCGTCGAGACCGACGAGGACGCACGCCCGGCCGAGACGGTGGGCGGCCGCGAAGCCCGGCTCCGGACGGCGGGCGCGTTCTGCCTGATCGACACGACGCAACCGGCGCCGGGACTGCCGGGCCGCCGCGAGCTGGCCGAGATCAGCGTCGTCGAGACCGCCGGCACCGCGAACGACGCCACGTGCGCCCACGCCCGCGCCGCGGCCGCGTCGATCTTCCCGCGCCTGCCCCACGCCTGAACCGGTCGTGAGTGGGAAACAGCGTCCTAACCCCGTTTCCCACTCACGACCGGACGCGCGGGTCAGTCCTCGTAGGTGAGGTTCTTGCCGTTCGACGGGTCGAACAGCTTGATCTTGTCCGCGTCGTACCAGACTTCGAGGTCCGCGTTCTCCTTCGCCGACGACTCCGCCGACAGCCGCGCGACGATCTGGGACTCGGCGCCCGGCACGTCCGCGGACCCGCTGTCCGCGGCCAGTTCGGCCAGCTCCTCGGCGGTGGCGGCCTCGCCCTCCACCGTGAAGTGCGCGAACTTCTCCGAACCCATCGACTCCAGGACGTCGATGTGCGCGGTGAACGTCGCCCCGCCCGCCTTCTGGCCGGCTTCGACCAGCGCCGCGTCCTCGAAGTGCTCCGGCCGGATGCCGACGATCACGTCGCGGGGCGCGTTCGCCTTCTCCACCAGCTGCCGGACGCGGTCGGTCAGCGGAGTCGTGCCGAGCGCACTCCTCAGCTCGTTGTTCTCCAGCGTCGCCGGGACGAAGTTCATCGACGGCGAGCCGATGAACCCGGCCACGAACAGGTTCGCCGGGTTGTCGTACAGGAACTGCGGCGAGCCGATCTGCTGCACGTACCCGGCCCGCAGCACCACGACCCGGTCGCCCAGCGTCATGGCCTCGGTCTGGTCGTGCGTCACGTACAGCGTCGTCGTGCCGAGCTGCTTCTGGATCTTCGACACCGACGTCCGCATCTGGCCACGCAGCTTGGCGTCCAGGTTGGACAGCGGCTCGTCCATCAGGAACGCCTTCGGGCTGCGGACGATCGCCCGGCCCATCGCGACGCGCTGCCGCTGGCCACCGGAGAGGTTGGCCGGCTTGCGGTCCAGGTGCTGGGTCAGGTCGAGGATCTTCGCCGCCTCCTCGACCTTCGCCCGCACGGTCTTGTCGTCGACCTTCGCCAGCCGCAGCGGGAAGGCCATGTTCTCCCGGACGCTCATGTGCGGGTAGAGCGCGTAGGACTGGAACACCATCGCGATGTCCCGGTCCTTCGGCGCCTTCTCGTTGACGCGCTGGCCGTCGATGCGCAGCTCACCGGAGGAGATGTCCTCCAGGCCCGCCACCATGTTCAGCGTGGTCGACTTCCCGCAGCCGGACGGGCCGACCAGGATGATGAACTCGCCGTCGGCGATGGTGATGTCCACTTCGGACACCGCGAGCGCGCCGTCGGGGTACTTCTTCGACACCTTGTCGAGCACGATCTCTGCCATAGCGCTACCCCTTCACCGCACCGGAGGTCAGCCCCGCCACGATGCGACGCTGGAAGAACAACACGAACACAATGATCGGGATGGTGATCACGACCGCGGCCGCGCACACCTGCCCGGTCGGGTCCTCGAACTGCGAGGACCCGGTGAAGAACGACAGCGCCGCCGGCACCGTGCGCGACGCCGTGGTCGACGTCAGCGAGATGGCGAACAGGAAGTCGTTCCAGCAGAAGATGAACACCAGGATCGCGGTGGTGAACACGCCCGGCGCGGCCAGCGGCGCGATCACCCGCCGGAACGCCTGGGCCGGCGTGGCGCCGTCCATCTTCGCCGCCTTCTCCAGCTCCCACGGGATCTCGCGGAAGAACGCCGAGAGCGTGTAGATCGACAGCGGCAGGGCGAACGTGATGTACGGCAGGATCAGGCCCGGCCACGTGTCGAACAGGCTCAGGTTCCGCTCGATGTTGAACAGCGGCGTCACCAGCGACACCTGCGGGAACATCGCGATCAGCAGCGAGAGCCCGACGAGCAGTTGCTTGCCGGGGAAGTCCAGCCGCGCGATCGCGTACGCGGCCATCGTGCCGAGCACCACCGCGATCACGGTGGAGATCAGCGCGATGCCGATCGAGTTGACCAGCGCCCGCACGAACTCCGACGTCTCGAAGATGTCCGCGTAGTTCTGCCAGGTCCACGACTGCGGGATGAAGCTGCCGTCGGCCAGGGTGTCCTTGGTCTTGAACGACAGCGAGAGCACCCACAGCACGGGCACCAGCGCGAACACGAGCACGAGGATGTCGACCAGGCCCCAGCGCAGCTTGCGGCCCGTCGTCACGGTTCCCATCACCATCAGCGCTTACCCCCGTTGTCCGAGCCCGGTGCCGCGGTGCCGAACACCTTGATGAAGATGAACGCGATCAGCGCCACCGTGATGAAGATGAGCACGGCCATCGTCGACCCGATCCCGAGGTTGAGCCCCTTGACCAGGTTGTCGTAGGTCTGCATGGACACCGACCCGGTGTCCTGCGCGCCCCCGGTGAGCACGTAGATGTTGTCGAAGATCCGGAACGCGTCGAGCGTGCGGAACAGCAGCGCCACCAGGATCGCCGGCTTCATCACCGGCAGCATCACCTTCGTGAACCGCTGCCACGCGCTCGCGCCGTCCATCGCCGCGGCCTTGAGCAGGTCATCCGGCACCAGCGCCAGGCCGGCCATCAGCAGCAGCGCCATGAACGGCGTGGTCTTCCACACCTCGGCGAGGATGATGATGAACAGCGATGGCCACTGGTCGGTCAGCGGCGCCGCGCCGTCCGAAAGCGCGTTCGCCAGGTAGCCGTACTTCGGCGTCCACGCGTAGTACCACGAGAACGCCGCGACGACCGTGACGATGCCGTACGGGATCAGCGCGACGGTGCGCACCAGCCCGCGGCCGACGAGCGTCCGGTGCATGATCAGCGCCAGCGCCATGCCGAGCACGAACTCGATGGCCACCGACACGACGGTCAGGAACATCGTGGTGCCGAACGCGGTCCACCAGTACGAATTGGACAGCACGGCCGCGTAGTTGTCGAAGCCGACGAACTTCTGCTGCGACGGGAACCGCAGGTCGTACCGCTGCAGCGAAAGCCAGATCGAGTAGAGGATCGGGTAGCCGGTGACCGCGATCATCACGATGAACGCGGGCGCGCACAGCCACAGCCCGAGCCGCCGCTCGGCCTTCTTGCCTTCGGAGAGCGCGGGCTTGCCCTTCTTGTGCGACGTCGCCTCCTTGGCGACCGTGGCCCCGGCGGTGTCGGCCGGGGTCGAGTCCTGAACGGTCACGGGATCACTCCCTTCGACTGGAGCGCGTCGTTGAGCTGCTCGCGCAGCCGGTCCGCGGTGGCCTTCGGGTCGATGCCGGCCGGCGGTGAAAGCACCTTCGACATCACCGTCGACATGTTCTGGTACGCCGGGGTCAGCGGGCGCACGGCGGCGTCCTTGATGGCGTCGATGATCGAGTCGCGCATCGGGTACTTCAGCGCCATGTTCGGGTTGTCGGCGCTCGCCGGCTTCGACGGGTCGAGCGGCGTGTCGTTGTGGTACACCGATTCGATGGTCGGCGGCACGCCGTCGTTGATCGCCGAGAACTTCTGGTTGTCGGCGTTGCGCAGGCACAGCGCCGCCTCGAACGCCTCGGGCTTGTGCTGCGACAGCGAGCTGACCGCGAGGTCGTAGCCGCCGATGGTGGTCTTGGCCGGCGTGCCCGGCTTCGCCTCCGGGTAGACGGCCCACTTGAAGTGCGAGACGTCCTGCGGCTTTTCCTTGGCGTAGGAGGCGTAGACGAACGGCCAGTTCAGCTCGAACGCGGCGTCACCGCGCTGGAACGTCTGCCGGACGTCGTCCTCCTTCGAGTTGGTCAGCGACGGGTCGGTGATCCCCGACGACGCGATGGTCTTCAGCAGCGCCAGCGCCTTGACCGCGCCGTCGTCGAGCACCACGGACTTGCCGTCGTCGGACAGGATGTGCCCGCCCATCGAGTTCACGAGCGTGTTGTAGAAGACGACGAGGCCTTCGTACTGCGCGCCGGTGAACACGATGCTGTAGGGCTTGCCCTGCGCCTTGAGCTCCTTGGCCTTGGCGATCATCTCGTCCCAGGTCTTCGGCGGCGTCGGCGTGATGCGGTCGTCGTACCAGAGCAGCTGGACGTTGGTGTTCTTCGTGGCCGCGTAGAGCTTCCCGTTGTAGGTCGCCGTGTCCAGCGGCCCCTGCAGGACGCCCTGCGTCGCCTCGGCCTTGTGCTCGCCCGTCCATTCCTCGACCCAGCCGGCTTCGGCGAACTCCGAAACCCAGGTCACGTCGAGGCCGAGGACGTCCATCGCGGTGTCGCCCGCGGCGAGCCGCCGGGCCATCTGCAGGCGCTGGTCGTCCGCGCCGCGCTGCAGCTTGTTGTAGACGATCTCGTAGCGGCCGTTCGCCGCCTTGTTGCAGTTGTCCACGACTTTCTGGAAGCTGTCTTCGGGCGCGTAGTAGACGTTGATCTTCATTCCGCCACCCGAGCCGCAACCGGCGAGCATGCCGGTCACCAGTGCCCCTGCCCCCAGCAGGACCGCGGTACGGCCGGGCGAGCGTCCCCGTTTGCCCGCACCGATCCTCTTCCCCATAAGGCCTCCTCACCCGCGTGCACGCCGGATACCGCGGCGCCCGGAGGCACCACGACGCGATGAGGCGAACCGCGCCAGCACCCCGACGTGCTAGTGCTCGGGCCGCCGCGCTGGTTGGGCGAGGCCGCCCGACTGGTGTCGGACAACTTATGCCGGGCGATCACACCCCGCAAGCAGTATCGGTAACGATTCAGCCCACTGCAGACTGAACTGTGATTTTCCCCTGATAAAGGCGGCGTTTTCAGGAGTGCGCGGGCGGCGGTTTGAGGGCGAGCTTCGCGAGCAGCTCCCGGCCCCGTTCGGCGGAGCGCGGCTGGCACAGGACGTCGTAGCGGCCGGCCACCAGCTGGCTCGCCGAGGAGAAGTCCCGCCGCCCGCGCGACATGCTGTAGCCGATGGCGGCGAACATCAGCCCGGACAGCACGCCCAGCACGAGCCCGGTGAGCAGCTGCAGCGCGAAGCCCTGGTTGACGAACAGCCCCAGCAGCAGCCCCGCGAAGAGGCCGAACCAGGCGCCGGACACCGCGCCGGTGCCGAGCACGCGTCCCCAGGACAGCTTCCCGATGACGCGCTCGACGAGCATCAGGTCGACACCGACGATCGTGACGTCGCCGACCGAGAACTCGCTGTCGGCGAGGAAGTCGACGGCCTGCTGCGCCTCCTCGTAGGTCGCGTACGACCCGATCGGCCAGCCGGTCGGCGGCGTCGGCAGCCGCGGCAGGCCTTGGGGCGCCCGGCTGCCGCCGAAGGGACTACTCACCATCATCACCTGCGCACTCGTGGGTCTGGGCGTCCATCTTGTCAAGAACGACCGGACCGTGCGAGCCGCTTACCCCGAAAGCCCGAGCCGCTTTGTCGCCGTATCGACAATCGACCGCCCGGACCCGAGCGACCCAAGGCGGCCTTCGGTGCGTCAGACGCACCGAAGGCCGCCTTGGGTGCTCCATCCATGCCCCCGCCACCACCCTCAACGCAACCAAGGCCGCATTGGGGCGCCGTGGTGGCTCAGGAGCGGGACTTGTATTCGCGCAGCAGGCCACGGCTGATGATCGTCTTCTGGATCTCGCTCGTGCCCTCGCCGATGAGCAGGAACGGCGCCTCGCGCATGAGCCGCTCGATCTCGTACTCCTTCGAGTAGCCGTAGCCGCCGTGGATCCGGAACGCGTCCTGCGTGACCTCGGCGCAGTACTCCGACGCGATCAGCTTCGCCATGCCGGCCTCGACGTCGTTGCGCTCGCCCGAGTCCTTGAGCCGCGCCGCGTTCACCATCATCAGGTGCGCCGCCTCGACCTTCGTCGCCATCTCGGCCAGCTTGAACGCCACCGCCTGGTGCTCGGCGATCGCCTTGCCGAACGTCTTGCGCTGCTGCGCGTACTCGATCGCCAGCTCGAACGCCCGGATGGCGATGCCGCACGCCCGCGCCGCGACGTTCACCCGGCCGACCTCGACACCGTCCATCATGTACGCGAAGCCCTTGCCGGGCGCCTCGCCGAGCACCTTGTCCGCGCCGATCTCGAAGCCGCCGAAGACCGCTTCGGTCGTGTCGACGCCCTTGTAGCCCATCTTGTCGATCTTGCCGGGGATGGTCAGCCCGGGCGCCACCTCGCCGAAGCCCTCCGGCTTCTCGACCAGGAACGTCGTCAGGTTCTGGTGCGCCTTCTCGGCGCCTTCGTCGGTCTTGACCAGCAGCGCGATCAGGTTCGACGAGCCGCCGTTGGTCAGCCACATCTTCGAGCCGTCGATGACGTAGCCGTCGCCATCGCGGCGGGCGCGGGTCTTGATCGCGGCGACGTCCGACCCGAGGTCCGGCTCCGACATCGAGAACGAGCCGCGCACCTCGCCGGTGGCCATCCGGGGCAGGAAGTGCTGCTTCTGCGCTTCCGTGCCGTGGCGGGAGATCATGTGCGCCACGATGAAGTGGGTGTTGATCACGCCGGACACGCTCATCCAGCCGCGCGCGATCTCCTCGACGACCAGCGCGTAGGTCAGCAGCGACTCGCCGAGCCCGCCGTACTCCTCGGGGATGGTGATCCCGAACAGGCCCATCTCCTTCATACCCTCGACGATGTCGGCGGGGTAGGTGTCGGCGTGCTCGAGCTCCTGGGCGTGCGGGATGACCTCCTTGTCCACGAACTGGCGGACGGTGGCGAGGATCTCCTGCTGCACGTCGGTCAGGCCGGCGGTCTGGGCGAGACGGGCCATCACGGCTCCCTTTCCGGATTCGACGCCGGCTCCCGGCGCTGGGTTACCGGTGAGTATGACCGCAATCCGGCAACCCTGCTATGAGGGCGCTCACGCTCCGCGCCGTAGAGTGCGGGGCGGAGGGGAGGGGGATCATGAGCCGACCTCGGGGGCACCCCGGCGGCCCGGCGCGCCCCACCCGCAGCGCGGGGCTCGCGTTCGGGGCGCTCATGTGCTCGCTCTTCGGTCTCTTCGTGAGCTTCTTCGCGGCCGTCGTGGTCATCGCCCCGGGCCACTTCGCCGCGATGTTCGTCCTCTTCCCGGACCTCATCGTGGCCGTGGCGGCCGTCGTCGTCGGCCACGTCGCCCGCAACAAGGCGAAGCGCGGCGAAGCGGTGGGGCAGGGTGTCGCGCTGCAGGCGATCATCCTGGGATACCTGGTGATCGCGCTGGACGTCCTGCTGATCGTCGTCGCGAACGGCGCCTTCCGCTGACCGGCTAACGTTGACGCCCTGCACGCACCGAGGGGACCCGCCATGACCGACCCGTCCGGGGACAAGGACCGTCCGGCCACCGATCCGACCGTGTCGTACGACCCGCCGCCGTCCGCGGAACCGGCGCCGTACACGCCGGAGAACTACGACCCGCCGGCCGCCGACGCCACGATCGCGGACACGACCGTCGCGGGCGCCGCGGACACCAGCGCCGCCGACACGGGCACCCCCGGCACGACCGGCGCCGACACCACCACCGCCGCCGCGAGCACGAGCACCACCGACACGACCGGCGCCGGCACCACCGTCGCCGACACGGGCACCACCGGCCCCGCCTTCGCCGACACCACCACCGCGAGCACGACCGGCCCGGCCGTCGCCGACACCCCGGGCGTGCCGCAGCCGGGCGCGCTGCCGCCGGGCGCGTTCGAAACCCCGGCCGCGCACATCCCCGGCACCCCGTACGCTCCGCCGGGCCAGCCGACCTACCAGCCCGCCTACCAGTACCCGCCCGCGTACGGCCGGCCGTACACCGCGCCCTACGTCCAGCCGTACCCGCCCGTGCCGCCACCGCAGCGGCAGGACAACGCGCTCGCGATCGGCGCGCTGGTCTGCTCCATCCTCGGCTTCTGCTCCGGTATCACGGCGGTCGCCGGACTCGTCATGGGCCACATCGCGCTGAGCAAGACCAACCGCGGCGAAGCGGGCGGCCGCGGGATGGCCACGGCCGCCGTCATCGTCGGTTACGTCGTCGTCGCGTTGTGGGCCGGCTTCTTCACCACCCTGATCATCCTGGGCGTCAACGGCCAGCTCGACTAGTCGGCGGGCAGGACCGCGTCACCGGGGCTGCGCGGCGACGGCGTCGCGTGGCCGTTGACCTCCGGCTTCGGCTCCTCCGCGGCGACCGGCTCCGGCGGCGCGGGTTTCGGCGTCTGCGCGTCGAGGAACCGCAGCAGCTCCACCGGGAACGGCAGCACCAGCGTCGAGTTCTTCTCCGACGACACCTGCACGACGGTCTCCAGCAGCCGCAGCTGCAGCGCCGAGGGGGTGTCGGCCATGGTCGCCGCGGCCTGCGCGAGCTTGTGCGACGCCTGCAGCTCACCGTCGGCGGAGATGACGCGCGCGCGTCGTTCCCGCTCCGCCTCGGCCTGCCGCGACATCGAGCGCTTCATCGCCTCCGGCAGCGCGACGTCCTTGATCTCGACGCGGTCGATGTGGATGCCCCAGTCCAGCGCCGGGCTGTCGATCATCAGCTCCAGGCCTTCGTTGAGGCGCTCGCGGTTGGAGAGCAGGTCGTCGAGGTCGCTCTTGCCGATGATCGAGCGCAGCGACGTCTGGGCCACCTGGCCGACGGCCGAGCGGTAGTCCTGGACGTTGACCGCCGCGACGACCGGGTCGATGACCTTGAAGTACACGACCGCGTCGACCCGGACGGTGACGTTGTCGCGGGTGATGCCGTCCTGGGCGGGCACCGGCATGGTGACGATCTGCATGTTGACCTTCTGGAGCCGGTCCACGAACGGCACGAGCACCGCCAGCCCGGGCTCCCGCACCCGCGACCGCACCCGCCCGAACCGGAAGATCAGCCCGCGTTCGTACTGCTTCACGACGCGCACGCTGGACGCGAGCCAGGCTCCACCCGCGACGACGACGGCGCTGAGGATCTCCACCAGCATGGCAGCTCCCCGGGTTGGTGTTTCCCGTGAAATCCCAGCGTACGCCCGCGTGGACCAGCGGGAAAAGCGCTGGACGCCGTCGCCATGCTGGGGTGGTGAACGACCTCCGCGTGCCGGCGCTGTTCGCCGAACGAGCCCCGCGCGTGCTCGGGCCGGCGGCCGTCCCGTGGCTGGCCCTCCTGCCGGAGCTCGCCGCCGGGTACGCCCGGAAGTGGGACCTGACGTTCGAGGGCGAGGCCATGCACGGCTACGTCGGCGTGGTGCAGCCCGCCCGGCTCGCCGACGGCACGCCGGTGGTGCTGAAGCTCGGCTGGCGCGACGAAGAGTCCGCCGACGAGCCGCTCGCACTGTCCACATGGGCCGGTCGCGGTGCGGTGCTGCTGCTGGAGTCCGCGCCGGACGACGGCGTCCTGCTGCTCGAACGCCTCGACCCTGGCCGCACGCTCGACGACCTCCCGCTGCGCTCGGCGATACCGCTCATCGGCGAGCTGGCGCGACGGCTGGCCGTTCCCGCACCGGCGTCGATGCGGCGACGGCTGCGCACCGAAGCGGCGCGGCTGACCGAGGAACTCCCCCGCCGCTGGGCCGAGCTCGGCGGGCCGTTCGACCGGCGGCTGGTCGACGACGCCGTCGCGATCTGCCGCGAGCTGGGGCCGTCCGCGGATGAACTGCTGGTGAACGAGGACCTGCACTTCGAGAACGTCCTGGCGGGCACGCGCGAGCCGTGGCTGGTCATCGACCCGAAGCCACTGGCCGGAGACCTCGAGTGGGGCGTCATCCCGTTGTTCTGGAACCGCTTCACGGAGTCCACACTGGACGAACGGTTCGCGCTGGTCGTCGCGGCACAGGAGCTGGACGCCGAAAAGGCGCGGGCCTGGACCCTCGTGCGCGCCGTGCAGAACTGGATCTGGATGCTCGAAGAACAGGTGGCGGCCGGCGCGGACAGCGACGACCCGGCCTTCCTCACGGTGGCGGACATCGCCCCCTGGGCGGCCAGCCGATAGTGTCAGCGGCATGGCCGCGGTCAACAGGGTTTTCGCAGCTCAGCTGTCCGGGTTGCCGGTTTTCGGCCCGGACGGCGAGTCCATCGGCCGGGTCCGCGACCTGGTCGCCGGGCTGCGTCTCGACGCGCAGCCGCCACGGATCCTCGGCCTGGTCGTCGAGCTGTCCACGCGGCGGCGGGTGTTCGTGCCGATGTTGCGCGTCACCTCCATCGAGCCGACCGCCGTGACCCTCGCGACCGGCTCGGTCAACATGCGCCAGTTCAACCAGCGCCCCAACGAGGTCCTGGTGCTCGGCCAGCTGCTCGACGCGCACGCCACGCTGGCCGGCACGGGGACCCGGATCACCGTCGTCGACGCCGGGATGGAGCCGACCCGCACCCGGGACTGGGTGCTGGCCAAGCTCGCCATCCGCGAGCGGCGGCTCGGGCTGGGCCGCCGTCGCTCGGCGATGCAGGTGCTGCCGTGGTCCGACGTGGCCGGGCTGGGCCTGACCGACCTCACCGGCCAGCCCCAGGGCGCCGGGCAGCTGCTGATGCTGTTCGACACGATGCGCCCGGCCGACATCGCCGCGACCGTGCGCGACCTGCCGCTCAAGCGGCGGCACGAGGTCGCCGACGCGATGGACGACGAGCGCCTCGCCGACGTCATCGAAGAGCTGCCCGACGACGACCAGAAGGAGCTGCTCGCCTACCTGGCCGAGGAGCGCGCGGCCGACGTCCTCGAGGCGATGAACCCCGACGACGCGGCCGACCTGCTGGCCGAGCTGGCCCCGGCCGACCAGAGCCGTCTGCTGGAGCTGATGGAGCCGGAGGAGTCGGCGCCGGTGAAGCGGCTGCTGGAGTACTCCTCCGACACCGCGGGCGGCCTGATGACGCCGGAGCCGGTGGTGCTCACGCCGGACACGACGATCGCCGAGGCGCTGGCCCACATCCGCAACGCCGAGCTGCCGCCGGCGCTGGCCAGCATGGTGTTCGTCTGCCGGCCCCCGACCGCGACGCCGACCGGGCGCTACGTCGGTGTCGTCCACTTCCAGCGGCTGCTGCGGGAGCCGCCGGCGGAGCTGGTGGCCGGCGCGGTGGACACCGGGCTGCCGCCGCTGAAACCGGGCGCCTCGCTGGCCGAGGTCACGCGGTACTTCGCGGCCTACAACCTGACCTGCGGGCCGGTCGTCGACACCGAGGACCACCTGATCGGCGCGGTGACCGTCGACGACGTCCTCGACCACCTGCTGCCGGAGGACTGGCGCGAAACCGGGCTGCACGACACCTTGGAGGAAGACCGTGCCTGAGCTGACTTCGGGACGGCGGCTCGACCAGCCCCGCGGCCAGAACCGGTTCAGGCTGAACATCGACCCGGACACGTTCGGCCGGCTGTCCGAGCGGCTGGCGCGGTTCCTCGGCACGGGCAAGTACCTGTTCTGGCAGACGCTGATCGTCGTCGTGTGGATCGTGCTGAACCTCACGGCGGTGTCGCTGCGCTGGGACCCGTACCCGTTCATCCTGCTCAACCTGGCTTTTTCGACGCAGGCGGCGTACGCGGCGCCGCTGATCCTGCTGGCGCAGAACCGGCAGGACGACCGCGACCGCGTCTCCCTGGACGAGGACCGCAACCGGGCGGCGCAGACGAAGGCCGACACGGAGTACCTGGCCAGGGAGCTGGCGGCGCTGCGGCTGGCGATCGGCGAGGTGGCGACGCGCGACTACCTGCGCAGCGAGCTGGACCGGCTGCGGGAGGACCTGGACGTGAAGCCCAGGAAGCCACGCACTCCTACCGGCTCGTAACATGGACGGGGTGACCAGTACGCAGCAGCTCCCCAGCGTCGACGACGTCCGCAGCGCGCTGAAGAGCGTGCAAGATCCGGAGATCCGGAAACCCATCACGGACCTGGGCATGGTCAAGGACGTGGCGGTGGCGCCGGACGGCGTGGTCACGGTCGGGATCTACCTGACGGTGGCGGGCTGCCCGCTGAAGGCGACGCTGACGTCGGACACGCAGGCGGCGGTTTCGAAGCTGCCGGGTGTGACGGACGTGCGGGTCGAGCTGGACGTGATGAGCGACGAGCAGCGCACGGAGCTGCGGAAGTCCCTGCGCGGCGACGCGGCGGAGCCGGTGATCCCGTTCGCGCAGCCGGGCTCGATGACGCGGGTGTACTGCGTGGCGTCGGGCAAGGGCGGCGTGGGCAAGTCGTCGGTGACGGTGAACCTGGCGGCGGCGATGGCGGCGCGCGGGCTGTCGGTGGGGGTCGTGGACGCGGACATCTACGGCCACTCGATCCCCCGCATGCTGGGCGCGCGCGAGAAGCCGACGAAGGTCGACACGATGATCATGCCGCCGCAGGCGCACGGCGTGAAGGTGATCTCGATCGGCATGTTCACCCCGGGCAACACCCCGGTGGTGTGGCGCGGCCCGATGCTGCACCGGGCGCTGCAGCAGTTCCTGGCGGACGTGTTCTGGGGCGACCTGGACATCCTGCTGCTGGACCTGCCCCCGGGCACGGGCGACATCGCGATTTCGGTGGCCCAGCTGATCCCGAACGCGGAGATCCTGGTGGTGACAACGCCTCAGCAGGCAGCGGCAGAGGTGGCCGAGCGAGCGGGCGCGATCGCGCTGCAGACGCGCCAGCGGGTGGCGGGCGTCATCGAGAACATGTCGTGGCTGGAGCAGCCGGACGGATCGCGTCTGGAGCTGTTCGGATCGGGCGGCGGCCAGACGGTGGCTTCGTCGCTGTCGAAGTCGATCGGGTCCGAGGTGCCGCTGCTGGGCCAGGTCCCGATGGACCCGCGGGTGGTGTCCCAGGGTGACGCGGGCACACCGATCGTGCTGTCGGACCCGGAGGCACCGGCTTCACTGGTGCTGAAGGAGGCAGCGAAGAAGCTGTCGGTCCGGGCGCGCGGCCTGGCCGGGATGATGCTGAACGTGACGCCGGCGGGCCGCTGAGGCTGGACTGGGCCGGTGAGCCCGGTTGGCCGCTGGACGCGAGTTGACCGGTGAGCCCGGTTGGCCGCTGGGCGCGGGTTGGCCGGTGAGGCTGGCGGGCCGCTGAGGCCAGGTTGACCGGTCAGGCTGGCGGCCCTCGTCGCCGGGTTGGCCGGTGAACCCGGTTGACCGCTGGACGCGAGTTGACCGGTGAGGCTGGCGGGCCGCTGAGGCCAGGTTGACCGGTCAGACCAGCGGCCCTCGTCGCCGGGTTGGCCGATGAACCCGGTTGACCGCTGGACGCAAGTTGGCCAGTGAGGCTGACGGGCCGCCGAGGCCAGGTTGACCGGTCAGGCCAGCGGCCCTCGTCGCCGGGTTGGCCAGTGAGCCGGGCTGATCTGCCGAAGGCCACGGTGTGGAGCCGCCGACAGGATTGACCGCTGTTCACCGGCTGCCGCGCGTCATACCCCGTCAGTCCCCGGCCCGCATGTGCCGCCGCGGGCCGGTGAGCGGCCCAATCCCCCACCCGAAAACACCCCCACCCTCCCTGGGGGGCGTGCCCTTGTCCAGTCTATCGGCGCCCACCGAGGAAAAGTCCGGGAAGCGCGCAGCCCGGCCGACTTGTCCACATCACGGCCGGGCTGTGGGTAACCGGCTGAGCTACGTGGCGTCCGGGTCGATGGGCGGGCGCTCGCCCGGCTTGAGCGGTTCCGGCGCCGAGTTCGGCTGGGCGACCGTGTAGCCGTTCGAACCATTGGTCCCGTTGGTGCCGGACAGGTTCGGGGTGCCGTTCGTGATGCCCTTCAGGCCGAGCGGGTCCGGATCGCCGTCGAACAGGTGCTGCGTCACCACCCGCTTCGGGTCGAAGTTGCGCAGCCCGCGCAGGTCCTCCAGTGGCTTGCGGAGCTGCTCGAACTCCGGGCCCATCTCCTCGCGCAGCTGTTCCCGCGCGCCGGTCGCGAACTCGCGGACCTTGCGCACCGTCTTCGCTAACCAGGATGCCGCCTCCGGCAGGCGTTCCGGGCCGAGGATGAAGAGACCGGCGATGATGAGGACGAGGATTTCCCCCCATCCGACACTGTCGAACACCGTCTACCTCCGCTCGGAACCTACCCGGCCAGGGTACCCGCCCGCCCCCGCGCTCCGGCAGGCCGAACGCGGGAACTCAGTCGGAAGCCAGGGTTACGTCGACGACGAAGCTGGCGCCGTCGCGGACCAGCTGCACGGGGACGACCTCGCCGACGTCGTGCGCGCGCACCGCGACCGTCATCTCGGCCGAGTCGCGCACCAGGCGGCCGCCGATCTTCGTGATGACGTCGCCTTCCTTGATGCCCGCGTTCGCGGCCGGCCCGCCGGGGGCGACGTTCTTCACCTGGGCGCCCATCGTGGTCGAGCCGGCGACCGTCGACGACGCGTTGATGCCGATGTCGGCGTGCTGGACCTTGCCGTCCTTGATCAGCGCCTTCGCGATCTTGACCGCGTAATCGCTGGGGATGGCGAAGCCGATGCCGATGCTGCCGCCGTCCGCGCCCGACGAGCGGATCGAGGAGTTGATCCCGACCAGCGCGCCGGTGGAGTCGACGAGCGCGCCGCCCGAGTTGCCGTGGTTGATCGCGGCGTCGGTCTGGATCGCCTCGTAGGTGACGGGCGGTGCCCCATTGTCGCCGCCCGCGGTGATCGGGCGGTTCAGCGCGCTGACGATGCCGGCGGTCACGGAGTTCTGCAGCGCGAGCGGCGAGCCGATGGCCATCACGGTGTCGCCGACCTGCAGGTCCGAGGACTTGCCGACCTGCAGGACGGTCGGGTTGGTGACGTTGACCTTCACGACGGCGAGGTCGGTCTTCTGGTCGGCGCCGACGAGCTTGGCCTCGGTGCGGGTGCCGTCGATGAAGATGGCGGTGATCTTGACGCCCGGGTCGGCGCTGGCGGAGGAGATGACGTGCTCGTTGGTGAGGATGTAGCCCTGCGGGTCGATCATGACGCCGGAGCCCTGCTCGCCGGAGTCGGCGCCGGGCTTGAAGACCTCGAGCGAGACGACGGCGGGCGCGACGCGCTTGGCGATGTCGGCGACGGAGCCGGCGGGCCGTTCCTTGCCGGCCTCGGCTTCGGAGATGGTGGCGGAGCCGGTGAGCGCGCCGCCGGTGTCGGCCATCCACCAGCCGACGAGCCCACCGGCGGCGCCGATGAGCAGCGCAACGACGCCGAGAAGCACGAGAGCCTTCGGCTGCACGCGGCGGCCGAAGAGGACTTCGGGCAGGCTGAGCAGCGCGCCGGGTGGGCGTTGGGCGGGCTTTTCCTCGTCTTCGGGGGGTACGGCGGGCCCGGCGAGGACGGCGCCGGCGCCCGGGTCGCGCCAGGGATCGCTGGTGCTGTGCCACAGCGGCGGATCGGGTTCTTTCGGGTCGCCGGTGGCCTCGCGAGGCCGTTCGAGCAGGACACCCTCGGCGCCCGGCGGCCGCCGGAAGGCTTCGGCGAGCGACTCGGGCGCGGGCGGGGCGAGGCTGACGCCGTTGGACTTCTGCGGGGTGTAGAGCTTGTCGAACGCCCCGTCGACGCCCTGCGGCCTGCCGAACACGGCGGCCTGGGCGGGATCGACGGCCGGCCGCGCGAGCGGCCGCGGACCCAGCCGGTCGGCATCACGCGCGCCGGGCTGCTCGGGATTCACGTTCGGCTCGGTCATCATTCCCCGGTGCAGAAGATCAGGTGGCTGGGCGTGACGATACCCAAGCCCAGTGCTCCGAGTCTGCCGGTCCACTGGTGAAATGGCTGTTGCTTGGGTACTTGTGCACAGGCACGGGGCAATGTGGACAAACCGCCGGGTCCGGGCCGCTTCCGGCGAGTTTCGTCGGTGGCTGCCGATAAGCTGGACAAGGGCACGCCCCCCAGGGAGGGCGGGGGCTGGATCCGGGCAGGGCTGGATCCGGGCAGGGCTGGATCCGGGCAGGGCTGGATCCGGGCAGGGCTGGATCCGGGCTGGATCCGGGACACGGCTGGATCCGGGACACGGCTGGATCCGGGACACGGCTGGATCCGGGACACGGCAGCATCCGGGACACGGCAGCATCCGGGACACGGCAGCATCCGGGACACGGCAGCATCCGGGACACGGCAGCATCCGGGACACGGCAGCATCCGGGACACGGCAGCATCCGGGACACGGCTGGATCCCAGGTAGAGCCGCTCCGGACCGCGCGGGAGCCAGGTGATCCGGTCCCGGCAGACCGCTTCCCACCACACGGGCGCTAGGCAAACGGGACAGGCACCGCTCCCAGCCACCGGAGCCAGCCGGACCAGGCCCGGCAGAGTGCTCCCGGCCAAACCGGAGCCAAGCAAACGCGCCAGGCGCACCGCTCCTGATCAGCCTCGAGCCACCCGGCGGTCCCCTTCCAGGCCAGCCCGGGCAAGGCGCAAGTCACATCGAAGCGCCCGCGCAGACCTCGCGCGGGAGCCACACCGCGCGACGAGACCGGGCGACCTCAGCCTTCACCGCGCCACCCGCCGAAAGGCCGCCACGAGGCACCCTCGCGGCGGCTCACAAAAAGCCCTCAGCGGATAGCCACCGGAACGGCCGCCTCGGCCTTGGTCGTCGTCGGCAGCGTTGTCGTCGGTGCCTGCTGCTGGGGTACCGCCATCTGGGCCGGCAGCAGGTTCGCCGGCTGCGGGGCTCCTCCGCCCGTTTCCGGGGAACCGTCGCCGCTGTCCGCGCTCGTTCCCACCAGTGCCAGCGCGCTCAGCACCAGGCCCGAGACCACCACACCCGCGCCCTGGGCCGCTCGGCGCTTGAAGCGGCCGCCGCCCAGGAGGTTTTCCGACTGGCCCAGCGGGGCCGCTGATCCCAACGGGGCCACGCCGCCCAGCAGGCCCGCCACCCGCTCCGGGCGCTGGATCGCCACCAGCTGGCCGTCGGCCGTCACCGCCAGGTTGTCCGGGGCGCTCGGGAGCTCCGTGTGCTCCGGGATCGACTGCAGGCTCGCCAGGAACCCCGCCGACATCGAGGGCGCCGCCGCGCGGCGGATCGCCTCCATCGCCTGGCGCTGCGCGCGCACCTCCGCCGCGCACGCCTGGCAACGCGTGATGTGCGACGCCGCGCGCTCGCGGGCGCCGTGTGACAGCTCCCCGTCGACGAACGCCACCACGGCGTCCGGCAGCAAGTGCGACTCGGGGAGTCCCCAGCCTCGCGGTGCGGTCATACCGACACCTTCACAGACTCCGGTGCGTAGGCGCGCCGGCGCTCCAGCGAAGCGCGCAGCGCCTGACGCCCACGGTGGATCCGGCTGCGCACCGTGCCCAGCTTGACCCCGAGCGTCGCGCCGATCTCCTCGTACGAGAGCCCTTCCACGTCGCACAGCACCACCGCGGCGCGGAACTCCGGGGGCAGCTCGTCGAGCGCCGCCTGCAGGTCCGGGTCCAGGTGGGTGTCCGAGTAGACCTGCTCGGGGCTCGGGTCGTCGCCCACGATCCGGTCGGTGTCCTCCGGCAGGCCTTCCATCCGCACTCGCGAGCGGCGGCGGGCCATGTCCAGGAACAGGTTGGTGGTGATCCGGTGCAGCCAGCCCTCGAACGTGCCCGGCTTGTACGACGCCAGCGAGCGGAAGACCCGGATGAAGGTCTCCTGCGTCAGGTCCTCGGCGTCGTGCGTGTTGCCGGTCAGGCGGTAGGCGAGCCGGTACACGCGGTCGCCGTGCTCGCGCACGACCTCGTCCCAGGACGGCGGCGTCCAGGCCGCCTCGTCCAGGGTCACGGGCTGAGCCACGACGGCGTCGTCGGCAACGGCGTTCTGCATCGCGGGAGCAGGCACCTCCATCTGCGTTTCTCCTGTCTGCTCCACCCAACGCGGGTCGTCGGCACGGTGTTCCCGTGTTCGCGATCGAGTCTGTCCTGGCTCCTTATGGTTCTAGTGAGACTGGACTGAGAACTGCCTGAGAACATCTCGCCGGGTGCTTACCAGGGAGCCTGCGCGGATTTATCGACAACCAACGCTAACCTCCGTGCGTGAACACGCCCACCCCTGCGGCCGCACCGGCCGATTCCGGGTTCGTCGACGGGTACCTGCCCGACGACGAGGTGCTGGCCGCGGCCCGGGCACGGGCCGAGGACCTGGGCTGCCACCCGCTGAGCGCCGGGGCGGGCGCCACCCTGCGCTTCCTGGCCGCGACGCTGTGCGCGAAGGCCGTCGTCGAGGTCGGCACGGGCGCGGGGGTGAGCGGGCTGTGCCTGCTGCGCGGCATGGCCCCCGACGGCGTCCTGACCTCGATCGACGTCGAGCCGGAGTACCAGCGGGCGGCGCGCGCGACGTTCCGCGAGGCCGGCTACCCGCCCGGCCGGACGCGGCTGATCATCGGCCGCGCGCTGGACGTGCTGCAGCGGCTCACCCCGGGCGGCTACGACCTGGTGTTCGTCGACTCCGCGCACATCGAGTACCCCGGCTGCTACGAGCTGGGCGTGTCGCTGCTGCGGCGCGGCGGGATCATCGCGTTCCACAACGTGCTGGCCGGCGGGCGGGTGATCGACCCGTCCCACCGTGACCCGGAGACGCTGGCGCTGCGCGAGGTGGCGCGCGCGTTCCGCGAGGACGACCGGCTGGTCCCGGCCCTGCTCCCGGTCGGCGGCGGGCTGCTGGTGGCCGCCGCCATCTGAGTCAGCCGGCGACGAGCTCCCGGCGCCGCACCCGCGTCGTCGTCGCGGCGCCGACCGCCGCCGCCGCGAGCAGCAGCCAGACCGCGACCACCGCGATCAGCCACGGCCAGCCCGCGTGCCCGTAGACCCACGCGCCCGCCGCGCCGCCGACGCTGCTGCCCAGGTAGTACGTCGCCGTGTACGTGCCGCCGACCTGGCCGCGCGCGTCCTCCGGCGCGTCCGCGGCCGCCCAGCCGTTCGCGACCGCGTGGGCCGCGAAGAACGCGCAGGTCAGTACCAGGAAACCGGCGATCACCGCGGGCAGCGAGTCCGGCAGCGTCAGCGCCGCGCCGACCGCCGTCAGCAGCAGGGCGCCGATCAGCGCACGGCGGCGGCCGACCCGCGCGACCAGCCGTCCGGCCGCGGCCGACGACACCGAGCCCGTCGCGTAGGCGAGGAACACCAGCGACGCGACCGCCGGGGAAAGGTCCAGCGGGTCGCCGGTCAGGCGGAAGCCGGCGGCGTTGTAGAGCGCGACGAACGAGCCCATCGCGAGCAGCGCGACGGCGTACTGGGCCAGCAGCACCGGCTTGCTCACCGCGGTGACGAGCCCACGGGCCACGGCGCGCAGCCGGGCGTCACCGCGCGGCCGCGGGCTCGGCGGCAGCGTCACGACGGTGATCGCCGAGCACACCGCGCCCACGCCCGCGACGACGAACAGCGCGCCGCGCCAGCCGAGCGGCCCCGCGGTGAACCCGCTGGCCAGCCGGCCGAGCATGCCACCGATCGTGTTGCCCGCGATCATCGCGCCGACGGCGGCCGCGACCCCCGCGCGCCCGAGCCGTTCGGCCAGGTAGGCGGCCGCGACGCCCGGGAAGCCGGCGATCGCGGCCCCCTGCAGCGCACGCAGGACGAGCAGCGCCGGGTACGTCGGCATCAGCGGCAGGAGCAGGCCGAAAACGACCGACGCGATCACCGACGTGAGGATCACCGGGCGGCGTCCGACGACTTCGGACAGGGCGGCGATCGGCAGGACGGCGACGGCGAGCGCGCCGGTCGCGACGCTGACGGCGAGCGCGGCCCCGCCGGGGTCGAGGTGGTACTGCGCGGCGAGCTGCGGCAGCACCGGCTGCGGCGCGTAGAGCAGGGCGAAGGAGGAGATCCCGGCCGCGGCGACGGCGGTCTTGACTCGGCGCGTGGAGGTCACGTCCTGAAAGTAAGTAGGGCTAACCAATACGTCCAATGCGTTGACTTGACATGATTCATGCCGTGACGTATGACTCGCTGTCGGCGCAGGTCGCGCCACACCTGCCGCTGCTGGCGGCGCTGCGGAAGACGAGGAACATCACACGCGCGGCCGAGCTGCTGGGCGTCCCGCAGCCGACGGTGAGCCGGCGGCTGGCGGCGCTGGCGGACGCGCTGGGCGCGCCACTGACGGTGCCGGACGGCCGCGGCATCCGCCTGACCCGGGCGGCGGAGCTGCTGGCGGAGGCGGCCGAACGCGGTCTGGCGGCGCTCGAGACGGGCGTCCGGCTGGCGCGGGAGGAGGTGGCGCCCGAGTCGGGGCACGTGGTGCTGGGATTCCTGCACCTGCTCGGGCGGTCACTGGTGCCGTCGCTGCTGGCGGGGTACCGGGCGCGGTACCCACGGGTGCGGTTCACGCTGGTCCAGGGGTCGCGGCAGGAGATGGTCGACCGGCTGACGGACGGCGAGCTGGACCTGGCCTTGCTGGCCCCGCTGCCGTCGGTGCCGTCGCTGGTCTCGGCGGGCCTGGTGGACGAGGAGATCCTGCTGTCGGTCCCGGCCGGCCACCACTTGGCGGGACGGCGCTCGGTACGGGTGGCGGAGCTGGCGTCGGAGGAGTTCGTGCTGCTGGAGCAGGGCTACGGAGTCCGGACGCTGACGGACGAACTCTGCGCGGCGGCGGGTTTCACGCCGAAAATCGCGTTCGAGGGACAGGAATCGGACACGGTACGGGGCTTGGTGGCGGCGGGGCTCGGGGTGGCGTTGCTGCCGCGGTTCGGCCCCGGCAGCCCGGCGGGAGTGGCGGAGGTGCCGCTCTCGCCGCGGCCGTACCGGACGATCGGGCTGGTCTGGCGGGCGGACGAGCCGATGACCCCGGCGGTGACGGGCTTCCGCGACCACGTCCTGGCCACGACCGGCCGAAGTCAGGCCAGGGAGGCCGCCAGCTCCACCAAGGTGCGGGCCGCGAAGCCCGTCGCCCCGGGGACCACCTCGTCGTAGATCTTCTCCGACCGCGCCGGGCCGGCGATGTCCAGGTGGGCCCACGGCAGGCCCGACGTGAACTCCCGCAGGAACAACGCCGCCGTGATGCCGCCCGGGCCGCCCGGGGTCTGGCGGACGTCGCCGAACTCGCCGCGGACGTTCTCCGCGTAGTCCTCCACCAGCGGCATCCGCCACCACTTCTCGCCCACCCGGGCGCCCGCCTCGATCACCGACGCCGCCAGCGACGAGTCCGAGGCGAACAGGCCGCCCGTGCGCAGCCCCAGCGAGACCTTCATCGCGCCCGTCAGCGTTGCCGCGTCGACCACGTAGTCCGGGGAAAACCGGCGGATTCCGTACGCCAGTGCGTCCGCCAGGACCATCCGGCCCTCGGCGTCGGTGTTGCCGACCTCGGTCGTCTTGCCGCCGTAGTGGCGGACGATGTCGCCCGGCCGGTACGACGATCCCGAGACGTGGTTCTCCGCGCACGGCACCAGCGCCGTCACCCGCACCGGCAGGCCCAGCGACGCGATCGCGCGGATCGCCGCGATCACCGCCGCGCCGCCCGCCATGTCCGTGCGCATCAGGTGCATGCCGTCGGCCGGCTTGATCGACAGGCCGCCCGTGTCGAACGTGATGCCCTTGCCCACCAGCAGCAGATGCCGGGAAGCGCCCTGGGGCCGGTACGCCAGCTCGACCAGCCGCGGCGGCCGCGCCGAGCCGCCGCCGACCGCCAGCACGCCGCCGAAACCCTGTGCCGCCAGCCACTTCTCGTCCCGGACCGTCACCTCGACGCGCGGACCGGCCACCCGGGCGGCGGTGTCCGCCAGCCACGCCGGCGTCTTCACGTTGGACGGCATGTTCGCCAGGTCGCGGGTCAGCGCGGTCGCGGCGGCCAGCGCGGAAGCACGCGAGACGACGTCGCCGAACGCCGTGTCGCCGGTCACCAGCCGGACCGTCCGCACGGACGGCGAAGGATCCTCGCCGGTCACCTTGAACCGGTACCCGCCCAGGAGCAGTCCCAGCGCCAGCTCCGTCACGTGCTCGGCGGCCGCCTCCTCGGGCAGCACCAGCTGCACCGCGCGGAACGCCTTCCCGCCGTGGTCGACGTCATCGGCCAGCGCCGCGTTCACCGCCCGGACCAGCGCCGCGCCCGCCTTGCGGTACTGCTTCGGCTCGCCGTCGCCGAGACCCGCGACCCAGCGGGCGCCGTCGTCCGGGACCGTCTGCACGTCGCCCGCCTTGCCGGTGATCCGGACACCGCCGATCTCCAGCGGCTCGGACTCGACGTCGTCGGCCGGCGCGGTCACCAGCCGGGCCGTCGGGGCGCCGCGGCGGAGGTCGCCCGCGACCTCGATGTCGAGCAGGCTCGTCGGAACGGGGGGTAGCGGATTACGCACAGTGAGCAACCTTCGGGCGCAGAGGAACCGCGACCCCGGCCTCCGAAGGGAGACCGGGGTGCGACGGAAGGACGGATCGAGGGGGTTCGGCTAGCCGGTGACCTCCGCCAGTGCGGCGCCGAGGTCCTTCGCTTCTTCCGCGGAGAGCTCGACGACGAGTCGCCCACCACCCTCGAGCGGTACGCGCATCACGAGGCCCCGCCCCTCCTTAGTCACTTCGAGGGGACCATCTCCGGTCCGGGGCTTCATGGCCGCCATAGCGTGCTCCCTCCGTCTCAACCGGCGCGCCCGGGTCGCGCTCGCGTGAAAGCCAGCCGGGTCTGGTGTCCATTGTCCCTCATCAGCGGCCGGGCGCATCAGCGGAGGGGATCTTTTGCCGCCGTATCGGTGCTGGTATGCGGCTCGCGCGAAGTGAAAGACTGGCGGGCGACCGATGGATCCGCGCAAGGAGAAGACGTGACCACATCCGACGTCCTGCTGGCCGCCGACGCCGACGGGGTGCGCACCCTCACCCTCAACCGGCCGCAGGCGTACAACTCGCTGACCGTGGAGCTGAAGGAAGCACTGCTCGCGGCGCTGCGCGAGGCGGCGGACGACAAGGGAGTCCGCGCGGTCGTGCTCACCGGCTCCGGCAAGGCGTTCTGCGCCGGCCAGGACCTCAAGGAGCACGTGGGCCTGCTCCAGGCGGGTGACCCGGCCCCGCTACAGACCGTGAAAGAGCACTACAACCCGATCGTCAGGGCGATCGTCGGGATGCCGAAGCCGGTCATCGCGGCGATCAACGGCACCGCCGCCGGGGCCGGGGCCGCCTTCGCCTACGCGAGCGACCTGCGGATCGCCGCCGAGTCGTCGTCGTTCCTCATGGCGTTCGCCAACGTCGGGCTCGGCCCGGACTCGGGCGCGTCGTGGACGCTGCAGCGGCTGGTCGGCTACGGCCGGGCCGCCGAGCTGATGCTGCTGGCTCGGACCGTCGACGCGGCCGAGGCGCTGCGGCTGGGCCTGGTCGGCGAGGTCGTGCCGGACGAGGAGCTGCCGTCCCGCGCCCAGCAGGTCGCGGCGAAGCTCGCGAACGGGCCGACCGTGGCCTACGCCAAGATCAAGAGCGTGCTGAACCTCGCCGCGCAGTCGACGTTCGACGAGGCGCTCGAAGCCGAGGACGCCGCCCAAACCGCGCTCGGCGCGACCGCCGACCACACCGAGGCCGTCGAGGCCTTCGTCGGCAAGCGCAAGCCGGCCTTCCAGGGCAAGTGAGCGAAGGCTGCTTCCGGGCTCAGCTCGCCCGGAAGCAGCCTTCGACGTGGTCGTCGACCATGCCGGTGGCCTGCATCAGCGCGTAGCACGTCGTCGGGCCGAGGAAGACGAAGCCGCGCTTCTTCAGTTCCTTCGCCATCGCCTTGGACTCATCGGTGATGGCCGGGACGTCGGCCATCGTCTTCGGACGCCGATGAGACGAGGGCGCGAACGACCACAGCAGGTCGTCCAGCGGCACGTCCAGCGCGGCGATCGCCTGCGCGTTCCTGATCGCGGCCAGGATCTTCGCCCGGTTCCGCACGATCGAGGCGTCCTGCATCAGCCGCTCGACGTCGGCGTCGCCGAACTTCGCCACCTTCTCCGGCTTGAACCGCTTGAACGCCTTCCGGAAGCCCTCGCGCTTGCGCAGGATCGTGATCCACGACAGGCCGGACTGGAACGACTCGAGGCACAGCCGCTCGTACAGCTCGTCCTGGCCGTGGAGCGGCACGCCCCACTCCTTGTCGTGGTAGTCCACGTAGTCCGGGGTCGAATTGCCCCAGCTGCACCGCGCGACGCCGTCGGCGCCGAGAAGCTCACTCATCCCCACCCACCGAATAGTTCTCCGCGAACCGCGCGAACCGCCGCAGCGACTGGCGCACCCCCAGCGCGAACGCCGGCCGCACCAGCGGCCAGCCCAGCCTGCCCAGCGGACCGAACGGTAGCCGCAGGTGCTCGGCCCAGACGAACGTCGAGCGCGTCGCGCCCTTCGGCACCACCTGGAACACGCCCGTCCCCTGCACGAAGCTGCCGAGGTGGCGGACCGCGCACCGCACCGGCGGCTCCCAGCTGGTGATCTCCATGGTGTCGGTGAAGCCGATCCCCGCGACGCCCGTGAACGCCGACAGCCGCGACCCGACGCTGCGGCCGTTGCCCGCGGTCACCTCGACCTCGGTGCCGAGCATCCACTCGCCCTGGCGGGTCCAGTCGGTCAGCGCGAGCCAGGTCGTCCCGGCGGGCGCGCCGACGTCGACCGAGAGGATCAGGTCCGTCACTGTGCGCCTTCGGACGAGCTTTCCCGCTCGCGTTCGCGCTGCTCCAGCTCGGCGACCCGGGCGCGCAGCCCGTCGAGCTCGGCGCCGAGCCGCCGCATCACCCAGTCCACTTCGGACATCTTGTAGCCGCGCAGCACCAGCTGGAAGCGGACGTCGGCCAGGTCGTCGCCGGTGATGTCCTCGGCGGGCAGCCGCGTCGGCGAGCTGCCGGGAGGCAGCGGGGCCAGTTCCTCACCCCGGCCGAACACCACGGCGGCCAGCAGGAACACCACGGCGGCCACCAGCAGCATGACTACGAGGTAGATCAGCGCGGTCGTCACGCGACGATCGTGGCATACCCACCCCAGGATCGTCTCGCGAGCACGACGAGCCGGACCGAAAGCAGCACCCACGCGACCATCAGGAGCACGCACGGCACGCTCAGGAACAGCCGCGAGACGTCCACGAACCCGGTCGCGCCGATCAGCATCCCGACGGAAGCGAGGTTGACGCCGACCGCGAGCGCGATGAGGATGCCGCAGAACCGGGCCAGGCCGGTACCGTCCAGCCGGCGGCTCAGCCAGCGGATGCCGAACAGCGCGACCAGGCCGATGACCGGCACCACGAACACGGCGCCGTGCGCGGCGTGCGCGACGACCTTGTACCACTCCGGGGTCGGCGTCGAGAGCTTCGTCCACTCGCCGAAGGTGAGGATCCGGGCGTAGTCCCACGCAACCTGCATCAACGGGACGCCGATGACGAGCTTCCACAGCGTGCGGACGCCGCTGAGCATGCCCAGCTCGGCCTGGTAGCCGCGGGCGACGACGGCCGCCGGGCCGAAGTCGGCGACCGCGCGACGCTCGGCGTCCTCGTCGCTCCAGCCGCCCGCGCGGTAGGCGTCGGCGGCGTCGTGCAGGCCGTCGCGGGCCTCTTCCAGCAGGTCGGCCTTGAACTTCCCGCAGCCGTGCAGCCTGCGGTCGAGATCCCCCAGGTACTCCTCGATCATGCGTTCAGCACTCCCCCGATGACGGTGGTGAACTCCCGCCACTCCGCGCGCTCGGCGGCCAGCGCCTGCTGCCCGGAGCGGGTGAGGCGGTAGGTGCGGCGCTTGCGGCCGGACACGACGTCCCATTCGCTGGCCAGCCAGCCGGCCCGCTCGAGCCGGCGCAGCGCCGGGTAGACGGTGCCGGTCGGCAGGTCGAGCGCGCCGTCGCTGCGCAGCTGCAGCGCTTCGATGATCGCGTAGCCGTGCAGCTTGCGGCCGTCGAGCACGGCCAGCAGCAACGCGTCGAGGTGCCCCCGCAAGGTGTCCGCCTTCATGGGTACGCAGTCTACACGTCGACTGGCTACATGTAGGCAGTCTATGTGTAGCCTGTCTACATGAATGCTCTTCCGGTCGCGAGGCTCCAGTTCGCGACGACGACATCGCTGCACTTCCTGTTCGTGCTGCTCACGCTGGGGCTGGTCACGCTGGTGGCCGTGATGCAGACGCGCTGGACGCTCGGCGGCAAGCCCGAGCTCCTGCGGATGACGCGGTTCTGGGGCCGCCTGTACGTGATCAACTACGCGCTGGGGATCGTCACCGGCATCGTGATGGAGTTCCAGTTCGGGCTGACCTGGACCGGGCTGTCCGCCTTCGCGGGTGACGTCTTCGGCGCCCCGCTGGCCATCGAGACGCTCGTCGCGTTCTTCCTCGAGTCGACGTTCCTGGGCCTGTGGATCTTCGGCTTCGGGCGCATGCCGCGGTGGCTCCACCTGACGCTGATCTGGCTGGTCACGCTCACCGCGTACGCGTCGGCGCTGTTCATCATGCTGGCCAACTCGTTCCTGCAGAACCCGGTCGGCAGCCGGGTCGAGAACGGCACCCTGCGGCTCGACGGCTTCGGCGCGCTGTTCGGCAACCCGGCGCTGGCCGCGTCGCTGCCGCACGTCATCGGCGCCGCGGTCCTGACCGGCGGGTTCTTCGTCACCGGCGTCAGCGCCTGGCACTTCCTCAAGCGCACGGCCGAGGTCGAGTTCTTCCGGCGGTCGATGCGGATCGGCGTGGTCGCGTCGCTGATCGGGGCGATCCTGGTGGTGAACCAGGGTTTCGCGCAGTTCGGCGAGCTCGCGAAGTACCAGCCGGACAAGCTGAAGTCCGGTGGGGTCGGCCTGCCGCTGGGCATGATGATCATGCTCGGGTTCGTCATGCTCCTCTGCGCCTTGCTGGGCGCGCTGCTGCTGGTGCGGAACTGGCTCACGAAGGCGCGGTTCCTGCACTACCTGATGGTCGCGGCGATCCCGCTGCCGTTCGCCGCGGCGATCCTGGGCTGGCTGGTGCGCGAAATCGGCCGTCAGCCGTGGCTGGTCTGGGGGAAGCTGCGCACCGCGGACGCGATCGCGGACGTCCCCGCCGGCCAGATCCTGTTCTCCTTCATCGCTTTCACACTGCTGTTCGCCGCGCTCGCGGTCGCCGACTGGGTGCTCATGGCGCGGGTCGCCAAGCGCGGCCCGGACCGCGACGACGAGCCCGCCGAACTGCCCGTCCTGAGCGGAGTCTGACCGTGGTGACCTTCTGGTGGTGCGTGCTCGGCCTGCTGACCTGCGGGTACTTCGCGCTGGCCGGCTACGACTACGGCGTCGGGATGCTGCTGCCGTCGTTCGAGGCCGGCGAGCGGAAGCGGCGGCAGACGCTCGGCGCGCTCGGGCCCTTCTTCCTGGCCAACGAGGTGTGGCTGGTGGCCGCCGTCGGCCTGCTGTTCGGCGCGTTCCCGCACCTGGAGGGCCAGGTGTTCGCCGGGGCGTACGTCCTGGTCGTGACGTTGCTGCTCGGCCTGGTCACGTTCACCGCGTCGATGCAGCTGCGCAGCCGACGCCCGGACGCGCCGCGCGGCGCCTGGACCGCGGGCATCGTCGGCGGCGCGCTCGTGACGGCGTTGTCGTGGGGCCTGTTCCTCGGCAACCTGGTGTACGGGCTGCCGCCGGTGGCCGACGTCCTCGCGCTCTTCAATCCCTACGCGGTGCTGTGGGGGCTCGGGTTCGTCGCGTTGTTCTGCTTGCAGGGCGCGGCTTTCCTCGCGGTGCGGGCGCCCGCGGAGCTGACCGGCCGGGCGGTGCGGCTGGCGCGGTCCTTCACCGCGCCGGTGCTCGCGTTCCTGGTCATCGCGACGGCGTGGGGCTTCTTCGCGCTGAACGGCGTCACGCCTTTCGGTGCGGCTGTGGTCGCGCTGGCCTTCTCGGCGCTGGGTGCCGTGTGGTGGGGCCTTCGCGCGCGGCGGTACCGGGTGGCGCTCGTCGGCGCGATGGTGCTTTCGGCGTGCCCGGCGCTGCTCGTCGGCCTGCTGCGATTCCCGACGGTGTTCGTCTCTTCGGCGCACACGCTCGACGTGACGGAGGCGGCGACGGCGCCCGGGACGCTCGGGGTGCTGGGCTGGTTCGCCGCGCCGTCGGTGGTGGTGCTGGTGGCCGTGCAGTGGCTGACCTGGCGCGCCCACCGGCATCCCGTCGATCAGCGCTCGCTGCTGCACTTCTAGGGGGACGCCGTGCCTGCTCTGCCCGGACTCCGGCGGTACCTGGCCGTGGTGGCCGCGCTCGGGGTGCTCACCGCGTGCGCGGTGCTGCTCCAGGCCGAAGGGCTGGCCACGCTGCTCACCGGCGGCGGGGTTTCGCTCTTCCTGGTGGTGGCCGTCATCGGCCGGGCCACGCTCACCTGGGGCCACTCCGTCCTCAGTGGACGCTACGCGGCCACGGTGCGCGCCGGCCTCCGGCGGCGGCTGCTCGATTCGCGCGCCGATCGCGCGGGTGTCGTCGCCACGCAGGTGACGCGCGGGGTCGACGCCACGGACAGCTACCTGACCGGATACCTGCCGTCGCTGGTGGTGTCGGTGGTGGTGCCGGCCGCGGTGGTCGTGCGGCTGTTCACGACGGACCTGGTGTCGGCGCTGGTGGTGACGGCGACGCTGCCGCTGATCCCGGTGTTCGCGATCCTCGTCGGCAAGCACACGGCGGCGCGGACCGCGCGGCAGTGGGCGCTGCTCGTCCGGCTGGGCGGGCACTTCCTCGACGTCGTGCGGGGGCTCGGGACGCTCCGGGTGTTCGGCCGGGCGTCGGCGCAGGCCGCGACGGTCCGCGCGATGGCTTCGGCCCACGCCGACGCGACGCTCAAGACGTTGCGGGTGGCGTTCCTGTCGTCGCTGGTGCTGGAGCTGGTCGCGACGCTCTCGGTCGCCCTGGTGGCGGTGCCGATCGGGTTCCGGCTGCTGTCCGGCGGTCTCGACGCGCGGACGGGTCTCCTGGTGCTGGTGCTGGCCCCGGAGGCGTACTTGCCGTTGCGGGCGGCGGGGGCGAAGTTCCACGCGGCGGCCGAGGGGTTGACGGCGTTGCGGGAGGCGCTCGCGGTGCCGGTGGTGTCCACACTTGCGGGTGCTTTCACCCGCCGCCGAGGCGCGCCTTCCCTGACTCTGGAACGGGTTTCGGTGGTCTACGACAGCGTCCCGGCACTGTCCGATGTGGACCTACATGTGCCGGCCGGTTCGCACGTGGCGCTGGTGGGGCCGAGCGGCTCGGGGAAGAGCACGCTGCTGGCGGTGCTGCTCGGGTTCGTGCCGCCGTCGTCGGGGCGGGTGCTGGTCGACGGGGCGGACCTGCGGACGCTGTCGCCGGCGGACTGGCTGGCCGAGGTGGCCTGGGTCCCGCAGCGGCCGACGTTGTTCGGCGGGTCGCTGGAAGCCAACATCGCGCTGGGCGCCGAGGTCGACGTCCCGGCGGCGGCCCGGGCAGCGGCACTGGATCCGGTGGCGGCGGGGTTGCCGGCGGGTCTGTCCACCCAGGTGGGTGAACTGGGCGAGGTGCTGTCGGCGGGTCAGCGCCAGCGGGTCGGCCTGGCACGCGCGCTGGCCCGGACGTCGGCGGGCCTGGTCCTGCTGGACGAGCCGACGGCCCGCCTGGACACCCGGACGGAGGCGGCGGTGCTGTCGGCGACCCGGCGGCTGCTGCCGGACCGCACGGCGGTACTGGTGGCCCACCGCCCGGCGCTGGTGTCCCTGGCGGACCGCGTGGTGGAACTGCGCGACGGCCGGGTGCGCGTGGAGGTGCCGGCGTGAACGTCTGGGCCCTCTCGAGAAACGACGTACTCCGGCTGCTGCGCGCCGCTCTGCTCGGCGCCGGTGCCGAACTCGCCGCCCTCGCCCTCATGGCCACCGCCGCCTGGCTGCTTCTCCGCGCCGCCGAACGGCCTCCGCTCGGGGCGCTCACCGTCGCCATCGTCGCCGTCCGGACCTTGGCCCTGCTTCGCGGCGGCCTCCGGTACGCCGAACGGCTTGCCGGGCACGAAGTCGTCCTGCGGTGGCTGGGGTCCCTGCGCGGACGGGTCTACCAGGCTCTCGTTCCCGGCTTCCGCTACTCCGGCGGGGACCTCGTCACCCGGCTCGTGTCCGATGTGGACGCTCTGCAGGACGCCGTCCTGCGGTGGCTCCTGCCCGCCGGAGTGGCGGCGATCGTCGGGAGTACCGCCGTCGTCGTCACCGCCACCGCCTCCGCGGCCGCCGCCCTGGTGCTGGCGGCCGGGTTGCTCGTCGCCGGAGTGCTGCTGCCGTGGACAGTCATCCGGATCACCGGCAGGGCGACCACGGACGACGCGCCGAAGAAGGCCGAACTCGCCGAGCGGGCCGTCGAACTCGTCACCGGGCACCGGGAGCTCGTCGCCGCCGGCGCGCTCGACGACCACCGCTCCCGGGCGACCGGCGTCGTCGACGACCTCGCTCGCGGTGAACGCACCGCCGCCGGCCGGACGGCCCTGCTCACCGCCGCCGGGACGCTCGTCCAGCTCGGCACCGCCGTCGCCGTCGCGCTGCTGTGCCACGCCTCCGTGCCGTGGACCGCCGCCCTCACCCTCGCGGCCATGACCGCCTTCGAGGTCGTCCTGCCGCTCATCGGCGCCGCCCGGCGCGTTCCCGAGATCCGCGCGTCCGCCGGGCGCGTGAAGGCCGTTCTCACCACGCCACAACCGGTTCCCGGCACGCGCACCGTCCGGACAGGACACTTCCGGCTCACGAAATCCGGCGTGCGGCACCCCGGCCGCGCACCGGCACTCCGTGACATCGACCTCGACCTGCCGCCCGGCAAGCGCGTCGGCGTCCTCGGCCCCAGCGGCGCGGGCAAGACCACCCTGCTCCGGCTGCTCCTCGGCACCGAAACCGCGACCGACGGCCAGGTGACCCTCGACGGCCATCCGCTGGGCGAATACGCCGACCTGTCGCAGATCATCTCCGGCGCCGAGGCCGACGCCCACGTCTTCCACGCGACCGTCCGCCAAAACCTCCTGATCGCCAAACCCGGCGCCACCGACGCGGAGCTGGCAGCGGCCTGCGCCACCGCCGGCTTCGACCTGGACCTGGACCGCGAGACCGGTCCGGACGGCGACGCCCTCTCCGGCGGTCAACGGCAGCGGCTCGTCCTGGCCCGCGCCGTCTTGGCGGCCCCGCCGGTCCTGGTGCTCGACGAGCCCGTCGAAGGCCTCGACCCGGCCCACGGCGACGCGGTCCTCGCGCGGGTCCTCGCCGCGGCGAAGGGCACGGTCGTCCTCGTCACCCACCGTCCCGAGCACCTGGCCGGCTTCGACGAGGTCCTCACCCTCGAGGACGGGCGAGCACTTCCCGCATCGGCGGCCGGTTCGCCACCGTGACCTCGGTGATGTCCGGCAGCCATTCCTCGTCGACCTGCACGAACTGCGTGAACGGCGCGTCCGCCGCCGGGACGCCGCAGCGGTCCAGCGCCGTGCCCAGGATCTGCCGCGACATCGTGCCGAGCTGCAGCAGCGAGCGGTTCCGGTGCTTGCGGACGCCGAGGTTGACCTGCGCGAGCCCGTCGAGGCCGTAGCGCGCTTCGGCGTCGAGCAGCAGCCCGATCTCGACGCCGTACCCGGCGGCGAACGGCACCGATTCGAGGAACTCGCGCGTGCCCGCGTACTCGCCACCGAGCGGCTGGACCAGCCCGCCGAGCGCCGGGCGCAACGCCGAGAGCACCGGCCGCGCCAGCAGCTCGGTCACCCGGCCGCCGCCGCTGCTCTCCAGCCGCAGCGGGCGGCGGTAGAAGCCCTTGACCAGGTGGACGCCGCGTTCGCAGACCAGCGGGCCGAGCAGCGACGGCACGAACGAAGGGTCCGGGTCGACGAGGTCGGAGTCGAGGAAGACGACGAGGTCGCCGCTGGTCGCGGCGAGGGAGCGCCACAGGACCTCGCCCTTGCCGGGCACCGGCGGCAGCTCCGGCAGGACGTCCTCGCGGCGGACCACGCGCGCGCCCGCGGCCTCGGCGACCTGCGCGGTGGCGTCCGTCGAACCGGAGTCCATGACGATCAGTTCGTCGACGACGCCGCCGACCAGCGGCCGCACCGACGCGACGACGTCGCCCACGGTCCGCTCTTCGTCCAGCGCCGGTAGCACGACCGAAACCGTCCGGTCACCCTTCGCGGTCACGATGTCCTCGGGCGTCCAACCGGGCTCCTGCCACGTACGCCGCTCGAACCAACTCACGGGTAACGATCGTGCCATGCTGGTGTCACCGCACCCTGAGGAGGAGGACCACTTGATCGCGCAGCTTGTCCGGTTCGTGCTGGGACCGCTGGCCAGGGCGGTGTACCGGCCGGAGGTGCACGGCGTGGAGAACGTGCCCACGACGGGCCCGGTGCTCCTGGCGGCCAACCACCGCGCCGCGCTCGACACCGGCGTGATCACGTTCGCCACCCCGCGCCAGGTCAAGTTCCTCGGCAAGGCGGAGTACTTCGCCGGCAAGGGCCTGAAGGGCCGGGCACTGGCCGGATTCCTGGGCGGCCTGGGCTACGTCCCGGTGGAGCGCGGCAACGCCCAGGCGGGCCTGGCAGCACTGGAGGCGGCCCGCAAGGTGCTGGACGCGGGCGGCGTGTTCGCGATCTACCCGGAGGGAACCCGCTCCCTGGACGGCAGGCTCCACCGAGGCCACACGGGCGTCGCAGCACTGGCACTGGCAACGGGCGCGAAGGTGGTCCCGGTGGCGCTGACGGGCACGGAGAACCTCCAGCCAAAGGGCGCGAAGATCCCCCGCCGCGCGAAGATCGCCATCACGTTCGGCAAGCCGCTGGACTTCTCGCGGTACGAAGGCCAGGACTACTCACCGGCGATCCGCCGCTCGGTCACCGACGAGGTCATGTACGCGATCCTCGAGATCTCGGGGCAGGAGTACGTCGACACCTACCACAAGCGGCCCAGCGAAGGCGCCGCCTAGCCGAGCACCTTCACGGCGACCTGCTCGTGGTCGACCGTGTAGGCCTCGTACTCGAACCGCAGCCGGGCCGCCTCGACGTGCTCCAGCCACGCCCGGTGCTCGTGCTCCTGCCAGCCCGAATAGTTGAAGTACTCGTCGAACACCACGATCGAACCCGGCCGCAACCGCGGGCCGACGAGTTCCAGGACGGTCTTCGTCGACGAATAGAGATCGCAGTCGACGTGGAGGAAGTCGACCGGTCCGGGATGCGCCTCGAGGAATCCGGGCAGCACGTCGTCGAACCAGCCGACGACCAGCTCGGCGCCCGGCACGTCGGGGAGGCTCTCCATGTCGAACGTCCCGGCGGGATAGCCCGAGCGCCAGGTCTCCGGCAGTCCCTCGAACGAGTCGAAGCCGTACACCGACTCGCCGCCGCGGGCGTTCGCGATGATCTTCAGCGTGGTTCCCGAGTACACGCCGAACTCGAGCGCCAGCCCACCCTGGGGCGCGAGCGTCAGCGCGTGTTCGAGCGTGCTGTGCGGAGTCGGGAACGGGCGCGCGGTTTTCATGTGGTCGCGGACGAACTCGGCGCTGCGCTGCGCCGCCTCGGCCTCCCCGGCGAACATCAGGTCGCGTCGCGCGCGGTGCTCGAAGTGGCTGAGGTGCTCGACCACCCGATCGGCCTGGCCGCGGGTCTCACCGGGCAGCTGCTGCCGCAGTTCGGCGACCTCGCGGCTCAGCGCGTCCAGCTTGGCGGACTGCTCGGCGAAGTGCCGGCCGACGGCTTCCTCGACGGCCCGCGAGACCTTGTCCCGCAGAGAATGGCGAAGCCGGTCGGCCCGCAGGTACCGGCGGAGGGCATCGCGCATGGGATTGTTCCTTCCGTAGCTCAAACCCGCATCGACGCGGGAAGCAGGGCCCGCATGGCCCGGCGGCACGGCTCTTCGACGAACCGGTACACCAAGTGGGCGCCCAGCACCCGCAGCCCGATCGCCACCAGCACGGTCAGCCGGTACGGCCAGCTCTGCCACCCGGCCGCTCGTCGGGAAGGGCCAGCTTGGTCGAGATCGTCTGCGCATCAGGTCGAGGAACAGCCAGTGTCCCATGTACAGCGCGAAGGAGATCTTCCCGCCCCACACCAGCACCCGGCCGGACAGCAGCCTGGTCGCGGGGTCCGCCCGCTGACCGCGAGCGAGCCGATCAGCAGCAGGAACAGCGGCACCACCACGATGGTTTCCGTGGAGCCCCAATTGAGGTGGCCGTTGATCCGCCAGTCCTGCCGAAGCGCAGCCGTCGCGCCGGGTCCCACAGCTGCACGACGTAGAGGGCCGCACGATCGCCACCAGGATCGCCGTCGGCTTCAAGAACCAGGGCAGCTGCACGGCCGAACCGTGCCGCTTGACCAGCAACGCCACCACCGCGCCGGCGGAAGAACTCGGTGAGCACCCGCAACGGGACGATGCCCGCCACGATCTTGTCGTCGTTCCACAGCAGGTCGGCGCCGTCCTGGAAGCCCAGGCCGACCACCACGATCGGGACCGCGAGGACCGCCGCCACGAGCACGAGCGCCCGGCTGCGAGGTGGGCGAGCATCCTGGCCAGCAGCACCACCAGCACGGCGAAGACGAGGTAGGCCAGCCATTCGGCACTCAGCGACCAGTCGACCGGGTTCCAGTCGTGGTGCGTGGTGTCCCAGGCGTGCACCAGGAACACGTGGGCCAGGAAGCGCGCCGGGTTCAGCGCGGCCTGCAGCCGCCCGTCGTTGTTCGTCTCGAGCGAGAAGGCGAGGTAGGCACCCCACACGAGCAACATGAAGAACAGCACCGGCCAGATCCGGGACAGCCGCAGCCACAGGAACCCGGCGATCTTCTCGTCCCCAGCCTTCGGTCATCCGGTCGAGGTGGGTGTAGGTCAGGATGAAGGCCGCTGAGCACGAAGAACAGGTCCACGCCGAGGTAGCCCACGTTGAACACCGGGACCAGCGGTACAGGAACCGAACGCCTTCAGCAGCTCCGGCCGGAAGTGGAAGGTGAGCACCCACAACGCGGCCACCGCCCGGATGCCGGTGAGCTGGCCGATGTGCCCGCCGGCGATGTCCGCGGGCCGGTCGCAACGGTTTTGGCCACACGGGACCCGCTCGCGTCGGACGTCGCCGGGATCGCCGTGAGCACGGCACCGTCGCCGCTTGTGTCCACTGTGGACCTTCCGTCGTGTTCGGACGCCGTCATGGCCGGTCGACCACGGAGAACACACGCGGCCGGGGTGCGCTCATCGACAGGGTTCCCGCCGCCAGCGGCCGTCCGGACAGGGCGACCGACTCCTCCTGCGGTGCCGCGACCATCAGCGGTGCGTCCTGGTGCGTCCAAGGCAGCCGGAACGCCTCGCCGTCGAGACTGATGTCCAGGACGCCGGGCTTGAACAGGAACGCCCACACCCGCTCGAGCGGGGACTGCTCCGGGTACACCCGGGCGACGACCACGCCGTGGTCCGCCTTGGGCACCGGGACGGCCTGCCCTGCCGCCACCTGGACGCTGGACAGCTCCCGTTCGGCACCGCAGCGGTTGGGGCCGCGCTCGAGCAGCAGCCAGTGGTCCGTGGAATCGACCAGGTGGTACCGGCAAGTCTCGGCGAGCTCGGTGCGCGGCGGGTCCACAGCGCGAACCGGCCGTCGAGCGTCGTCCTGGTGTTCTCCCGGATGATGAACCGGGGACCGTTGACGTCGTCGGCGATCCACGCCTCGTTCATCTTGTCCAGCAGCTCGGTGTACGCGCCGTAGTTCAGCAGTGTCGGCAGGATCGCCGGGGTCAGCCCGTAGGTCCAGGCGATGGCCTGGTCGAACGGCTCGGTCCGGAGGGATTCCCGGCCGATCCGGGTCAGGAACCGCTGCGGCACGTCGGTGCGCTTGCGCAGCTCCGCCCCGCCCTCCTCCTGGATGTCGTCGCGATGCGAGCCGGACGCGACGATCGTGGCGCCCTCGGCGAACGTGCGCAGCGACCGGCCGGGGTCGATAGTCCACAGCCCGCCGCCGAAGCTGACCGCCTGCGCCACCAGGGAGACGGCCGCGACCACCGCCAGCACCGCGCTGCGCCGCAACACCGCCAGCAGCACGGCGAGCGCGAACACCACGGCGAAGTACTGCGCGGAATGCGAGTCGTGCCGCACGAACCCCTGCTTGAACAACAGCCACACGCCGGCCAGCAGACCCAGCCACAGCGGCCAGCGCCAGCCGTCGACCTTGACCCTGGCCACACAAACGGCCAGCACGATCGTCGCCGCGGCGGCGACCACGTACTCCCACGCGTTCGCCGTCGGCTCCAGACCCATCGACTGCGCGTGCCCGCTGCCGACCGAAATCGCGCGGACGACGTACTGCACCACCTGCGCCGGCGGCTGGCCCACGGCGACCCAGAAGACGAACAGGCCGGCAACGCCGGACACCGCGTACTCGGCGAACTCCCGCAGCCGCCTGCCGGGCCGGACCAGCACCGCGCCCAGCACGATCGGGCCGCACATCAGCCCGACCGAGAACTTGGTCAGCAGCATGGCGGCGACCGTCAGGCCCATCACGACCGGGAAGGCGCGCTCCGCCCACTTCGGCAGCAGGCCGAGCGCGTGGCAGATCGCCAGCACCGCGACGAACCCGGGCGTGGCGGTGATGACGCTGGTCAGCGGGACGATGCTGAAGCTCACCGCGATCGCCGCGCAGGCCACCCACGCCCACCGCGTGCCGATCCGGCTCTGGAACGCCTGGAAGCAGGCCGCGAGGCAGCCGGTCACGAACACGAACCAGAACAGGAAGCCGATGGCGACCTCGGCCCGGACCGTGGTCGACGGGATCGCCAGGAAGTACAGCGGCCCGTAGGTCGTCGCGATCCGGTCACCGAAGCTGAGACCGAGGTGCCGCGCCATCGCGATGGCGAGCCCGTAGTCGTAGTCACCCTTCGGCTCGATGGGTGAAAACGCCGGCATCTCCCAGGTCAGGATCGTGAGCAGGCCGCTGATCAACAGGGTGGCCCGGGAGGGGGCGCCGACCAGGAGACGCCATGCGCGGAAGCGCTCGCCGAGCCTCCGTGATCTGGTGCTGCCGGCTTCCCCGGCGGCCGGATCGCTTTCCGGGACGGCCGCCGGCGCCCGGTCCTCGACCAGGTCCTTCATCGCAGTTCTCCTGAACGACGGGAACGCACCGCGACGGCAGTCGCCGCCGCGGGCCTTCGGCTGGGCTTCAGAGCACCGAGCGCGGGAACCGCGGCTTCGGGTTGAACTTCACGCCGCGCAGGAGGCTCTTGACGATGCGCAGCCGCAGCGACCGGGAAACGTGCCCCTGCGCCATGCCCTTGAGCACGCGGTAGGCGAACCCGGCGGCCGCGAGCGGGCTTTCGTGGTGCAGCCGGTAGGAAAGCTCGTTGCGGGCGCCGTACTCGTACTTCCACACGTTCTTGTGGTTGATCTGGCCGAAGTTGACGCCCCGGTTCTCCGGGAGGTCGTGCACGACGACGCTGCTCAGCACCTGGAGCCCGGCGCGGCTTTGGAGACACGCAGCGTGTACTCCATGTCGTCGAACCAGATGAAGTAGTCGGTCAGCGGCAGCCCGAACCGGGTCAGCGTCCAGCGCGGGACGAGCACGGACACGAACGAGCAGTGGTTGACGAGCACCGCCTGCTGCCCGAGCGAGAGCAGCCGTCCCCAGTCCCAGGTCGTGCCGGGGTTGTTCATCTCGCAGATGCTGCCGTCGGTCCACTTCACCACCGAGCACGCGAAGGGCATCTGGTGGCCGAGGGTCTGTTCGGCCTTCTCGAGGCCGTTGACCAGCTCCTCGAGCGCGTCGGGATGCGGGTAGCAGTCGTCGTCCATGATCCAGAGGAAGTCGGCGCCCAGCTCGTACGCCTTGGCCATGCCCGCCGAAAAGCCGCCGGCGCCGCCGGTGTTCTCGGCCAGGCGCAGCACGGTCACCCTGGTCGGTCTGGTACGACGCGCGCAGCGCGTCGGTGCCGTCGGTCGACGCGTTGTCGACGACGACGACCCACTCGGGGGCGTGGCTCTGGGCGAGGATGTGGTCGAGCACCTTGCCGAGCTTGTCCTTGCGGTTGTAGGTGACGACGACCGCGGCGACCTTGTTCACTTCATCCACCCCTGGTAGAGCTCTCGGGCCCAGGCCTTGGCCCGTGGCAGTTTCGCGAAGGCCTCGTTTTCGCGGCCTGTTCCTGGAACCAGTGCTTGCGCTGCTCCGGCGAGGACATCATGGTCCGGACCTTGTCGGCCGCCTGCCGGACGAAGGCGTACGGGTGCCG
>NZ_FPJG01000007.1 GCF_900119165.1 Amycolatopsis australiensis
TGGCGATTCCAAGTCGTTTGGAGTCGAGCATGGGCAAAGTCGGGGGCGTTACGATGCAGGAAAAAGAGCGTGCCGAGATCATCTCGGCTTGCGCCAAGGGCGACATCACAGTCGCTGTCGCGGCAGAGCAATTGGATGTCACGACGCGGCATGTGAGGCGTCTTTTGGAGCGGTTCAGTGAAGATGGCGTCAGCGGATTGACATCCAGGCGCTGGGGCAAACCAAGCAATAACCAGCTCGAACCGGAGCTGGCCAAGAAGGCTCTGCAGCTAGTGCACGAGCGGTATGCCGATTTTGGCCCGACGCTGGCATGCGAGCAGTTACGGGTTCGCCATAAGCTTGATCTATCAAAGGAGACGCTACGGCACCTGATGATCAAGGCCGGGCTGTGGATACCGAAAGCGGCTCGGAGCGCCAAGCTCCATCAACCGAGGGAGCGACGGCCATGTGTCGGGGAGCTGGTTCAGATCGACGGCAGCCGCCACCGCTGGTTTGAAGGACGCGGCGAAGCATGCACCTTGCTGGTGTTTGTCGATGACGCGACTGGAAAAATCCTGCAACTGCACTTTGCAGAAACAGAAACGACAGCCAGCTACTTCGAAGCTACCCGGCGCTATATCGAGCGCCACGGCAAACCGCAGGCGTTTTACGCTGACCGAGCGGCGGTGTTTCGTTCACCAATGGCGACAGGGCGTACACGCACCCAATTTCAGCGTGCCCTCGACGAACTCAACATCGAGCTCATCTGCGCCAACTCGCCGCAAGCGAAAGGACGTGTCGAACGGCTCAACCGCACTTTGCAGGATCGTCTGGTCAAGGAAATGAGACTGGAAGGCATTAGCGATATGGCGAGTGCCAACGCCTGGTGCAGCGCCTTCATCAATCGCTTCAATGACGGCTTTGCCCGCGTTGCGCGAAGTCCGCTCGATGTCCATGAGCCGCTACACCGAAACGATAACCTGGCACTCATCCTGGCTTTTCATGAAACCCGGAAGCTCAGTTCAAACCTCACACTGCAGTATGGCGGTCAGCTTTACCTGCTGAAAGACAAACCTGAGGCACGAGCGCTGATCGGCCAGCGTATCGATATCCATACGGACCTCGAAGGCAAAACAGAGCTGCGTGCCAACGGTCAAGTGATGCCCCACACTTGCCTGGAGCTACCGAAATCAGTCAAGCCCATCTTGGTCGATAACAAGACCTTGCATCATGTCGTCGATAAAAAGACGCGCAATCGAAACGAGCGACAGAACCAATCGCAGAACATCATCGTGAAGGGTGTAACGGCAGCGAGGAAAATGTCTGCTCAAAGCCGAGTTTGACGTCCAAAACGGACATTTCAACTTTGCTGAAAGCGGACATTTCAACTTTGCCTTTACAACAGGTGCAGGATGAAGACCGGCGTGTCGGGTGCGGCGGCGTTGATCTCTTCCAGGGTCGGCAGGCGGCGCTCGGCAAACTGGAACTCGCTCCAGCCGCCGACCACGCGCACCCACTGCGGATGCGGGGTGAGGTCGGCCTGGTCTTTCAGCATGCGCAGGGCATCGGCCAACGAGGGCACGCCTTCCCAGCGCAATTCGAGGTTGTAGTTCAGGCCTCCGCGGATCAGGTGCAGGTGCGAATCGTTCAGGCCCGGGACCACGGTGCGGCCGTTCAGGTCGATCACCTGGCTGCCCGCTTCGCGGAAACGCATCACGTGTTCCGTGTTGCCGACGGCGAGGAAGCGGCCGTCCTGCATGGCGACCGCCGTGGCCTGCGGCTGCTCGCGGTCGAGGGTGGCGAACTTGCCGTTGATGAGGATGAGCGGCGCGGCCGCGCGTTGGTTCGACTGTGCTTGCATGATCTGACTCCCCTGCTCTGCCGGGCCTGGCCGGCGCTGTGGATGGTGGCGTTCGGGTCCGCCTGTTCAGCGGACCTGCTTCGGCTTGCGATAGGGCTTAGCGGGTAGCCGGGACCGGGGCCAGGACTTCGTTGTGGCCACCGTTGCGCGCTGCCGCCTTGTGCACCATCGTGTAGGCGTAGTCGACGCCTATGCCGTAGGCGCCCGAGTGCTCGGTGACGATCTTCATCACGGCATCGTAGGTATCGCGGTGGGCCCAGTCGCGCTGCCATTCGAGCAGCACCTGCTGCCAGGTGACCGGCACCACGCCGGCCTGCACCATGCGCTGCATGGCGAAGTCGTGGGCCTCTTTCGTGGTGCCGCCCGAGGCATCGGCCACCATGTAGATCTCGTAGTCGCCTTCCAGCATGGCGCACAGGGCGAAGGTGGTATTACAGACTTCGGTCCAGAGGCCGGCGACGATGATTTTCTTGCGGCCGTTGGCGGCCAGGGCGTCGCGCACTTTCTGGTCGTCCCAGGAATTCATCGAGGTGCGTTCGAGAATCTGGTGGTCGGGGAAGACGTCCAGGATTTCAGGGTAGGTCTTGCCCGAGAAGGACTCGGTTTCCACGGTGGTGATGGTGGTCGGGATGCCGAAGGCCTTGGCGGCCTTGGCCAGGCCGACCACGTTGTTCTTCAGGGTCTGGCGGTCGATCGACTGCACGCCGAAGGCCATCTGCGGCTGGTGGTCGATGATGATCAGCTGCGAATTCTGCGGGGTCAGGACTTCGAGTTTGGCGTTGTTCATGGCGCTCTCCTTTGGTATTGTCGTTGCCGGGCTTGGCCGCGGCGGGTTGTGAAATCAATCAGCCTTGACGGGTGTCGTCGGTTTCGGTCTTGGCGTTTGGTGCTGGCGTTGTTG
>NZ_FPJG01000008.1 GCF_900119165.1 Amycolatopsis australiensis
TGATCTCCTCGGCGCTCTTGCCGGTCTTGAAGTCCTTGTTGCGGCCATCGTGCGGAAGGTACAGCGTGCCCCAGTTGTAGCCGCGCTTCTTCAGCTCAGCCGAGTACCAGTCCAGCGTCTTGTGGCTGTCCTCGATGTTCTCGATGATGCGCAGCTCGGACGCCTGTTTCTGCACCAGGCTGATCGACATGGCGTCGTTCCAGCCCAGGTCGAAGACAACGTGCACCTTGAGCAGCGGGTCGTATGGCACGTTGCAGATGCGTCGGCCCTCGACCGCCTTGGTCACCTCGTCGTAGTAGATCGCGCCAGTGACGGCCGGCTTGCACTTGCCTTCCCAGATGTTCAGGTACTCGGCCTCGGGCAGCGTGGCCTTGGCGTGCAGCCGTTCCTTTTCCAGCACTTCGGGGAACCACGGGTTGTCCGTGTAGTTCATGTCGACGATGATGGCGCCCTCGGGCTGGTTCGTGATGAACCGGTCGTAGGTCTCGTCCGTGTCCAGCTCAGGGTTGAAGGTGATCCAGATTTCGGAGCCAGGCTTACGGATGGTCGGGATCAGCACCGACCACGAGCGCTTGCTCACGGTCTGCGCTTCCTCGACCCACACGATGTCGCAGCCCTCGAACGACTTGATCGAGTCGATGCTCTGCTCGGCCAGGCCCGCGAAGCTGAACTCGGTGCCGTTGATGCCGCGAA
>NZ_FPJG01000009.1 GCF_900119165.1 Amycolatopsis australiensis
CAGTGTGCTGCAGCGCCGTCGCCTCCACTTCGACGACGACCTTTGCGCTGCCGGGGGCGAAGTGGCTGGGCACGACCCAGTAGGCGCACGGGTATTTCGAAACGCTCGGCCGGAATTCGTCACCGCTGGTTCCGGTGCCGATGACCGGACAGCGGTACGTCTTCTTGGCCATGATTACGCTGCCTTGCTGATGGTGCAGATGCCTGCGGCGTTCGGGGTGAAGGTGAGCTTGTTGCCGACCGTGGTGGCAGGCACGTCCGCCGGGGTAGCGTCGCCCAGGAAGTAGCCCACGACAGGGTCGACCTTGCCATTGATGGTGCCGATCGCGCGCACGACGCCGTAGCGCCAGGCGGGAATCGAGCCGCCGGCGGCAGTCAGTTCGGCCGCGTCGCCGGTGAACTTCACCGTGCTGCCCGAGATCGTCAGCGCGTCGTTGCCCAGCGTGATGCCGCCTGAGCTGTAGCCCCCAGCCGCGGCGATCTCGCTGCTCACATCGGCGAACACTTCCAGCGTGGCCGGGTTCGGTGCCCAGGCGCTGGTGTGGTACGACAGCTTGAACGTGTTCGCCGAGTTCAGCAGGCCGAGCGCGATGTTCAGCACTGCCTTGTCGGGGATGATGAATGGGCCAGCGGCCATGATTTATCCTTCGTATTGTTGTTGCGGCAGCACCTTGACGGTGTGCGATGCCTTGCCGTCCGGGCCGCGCACGATGTGCGTTTCAGCCGACGCCAGCTCTTCCAGCTTGCGGTGCAGGTCGACGATCAGCTGCATCGCGTTCGGCATGCTGCCGTCGACCTGAGCAGTGCCAGCCTCGGCCATGCGCATTTGCAGCTCGGTGTTCTTGAGGCCCAGTTCGATTTCCTTGATCCGGACTTCCTTCTCCTTCAGCTGCAGGTCGATCAGCTTGAGCTTCGTGCTCGCCTCCAGCTCGGCCAGGTCGGTCTCGCGCTTGTACTCGGCGTCCCGCGCCTTGCCCTGCTGGCGTTTGTCTTCCAGCTCCAGTTCCATTTTGGCCAGCACCTGCTCGGGCGTTTCCTGCGGCGGCTGCGGTGGGTTCGTGGCCGGATCGGTCAGCAGACGGTCAGCGCCCTGGATGTTCCCGGCCTTCAGCAGCATCTTGCCCAGCTGGTAGACGTTCTCCGGCGTGACCACGCCCAGCGGTGCAGCTTGCTGGAAGTAGGCGCCCATCATGTTCAGGAACTGGATCGTCTGCGACTTGTCGCCGGTGCCGAGGCCCACATTGACCGTCACGCCCATGTCCGGAGACCAGTTGCGCGGGTCGTATTCGACCCAGGTGTCGCGCAGGCGGATCGTGCCGGGCTTGTCCTGGTACTCGCAGGTCAGGCGCAGCAGGCGCTTGCACAGGTCTTTGCAGCCGGTCTCGCCGAAGATGCGCAGCATCATGAGCAGGCGGCGCTGGTCGCGCGCGTCGGCAATGCGGGCGCCGGCGGCGGTCTTATTCAGGCTGTCG
>NZ_FPJG01000010.1 GCF_900119165.1 Amycolatopsis australiensis
AGCGCGCCCAGACGCTGGACGAACTGGTCGCGCGCCGCGTCGAGCTGCTCACCGCCTACCAGGATGCCGCCTACGCCGCCCAGTACAAGGCCTTTGTCGATGGCGTGCGTGCGCAGGAAGCGAAGCTGGGCAAGGGTACGCGCCTGACCGAAGCGGTGGCGCGCTACTTCTACAAGCTGATGGCCTACAAGGACGAGTACGAGGTCGCGCGCCTGCATACGGATCCGGCTTTCCGCGAGAAGATCGCCAACATGTTCGAGGGCGACATCACCGTGAAATTCCACCTGGCGCCGCCGCTGCTGGCCAAGCACGACAAGGAAGGCCGTGCGCTGAAGAAGGAATACGGTCCGTGGATGATGAGCGCCTTCGGCGTGCTGGCGAAGCTGAAGGGCCTGCGCGGCACCGCCTTCGACGTGTTCGGCTACACCGAGGAGCGCAAGACGGAACGCGCCCTGATCGCGCAGTACCGCGACACGGTGACGGCCCTGCTGCCCAAGCTGTCCGGCGACAACCTGGCCCAGGCGGTGGCGATCGCCAGCATTCCGGAAGACATCCGCGGCTATGGCCACGTGAAGGCGCGCCACTTGAAGATGGCGAAGGAGAAGGAGGCGAATCTGTTGTCGGCATTCCACAGCCCGGCGCCTGCCACCCGGGTAGCCTGAGCGCTACCTGAGCGCTACCTGAGTAATTAAGCGCCGCGCATACCGCGCCGGAGCTGGCTTTGCGCCAGCCCGGCGTTTTTTTACGTCTACAGATGAAAAGTTATGCAAAAAAAATTTAAAAAAAGCAATCGTGCGCTCTTCTCAAATAGACGGGCTTGTCTTACTCTTTCTTAACAAACTTGTCCATTACTTAACGAATCCCATGAAGACGCCAACTTCCTCCAAGGGTCAACTGACCACTTCGCTACGCCTGATCTGCGCCGCCGTTGTGGCCGCTTCCACGCTTGCCGCCTGCGGAGGCGGTGGCGGCGGCGGCGGCCAGATTGGCGTGAATCCGCCGACCAACCCTCCAGTCACCCCGGCGCCGACGAACCCGGCGCCATACACGCCAGGCCAGGCGAACACCGGCGCGGATCCGGACGTAACGACCCTGGGCAATGCCTTCGACACCTACTGGAACTACTGCGAAACGCCGCGTACCGGTACCGACCCGTACACCGGCAAGGCCTACCCGGACAAGAAGGGCAGCCTGCGCGACGAGCTGACCTTCCTGCGCGCCTGGACCCACCAGTACTACCTCTGGTACAACGAAATCCCGACCGATTTCAAGATGTCCGATTTCACCGATCCGGTCGCCTACTTCGACAAGCTGAAAACCCCGCTGACCACCGCATCCGGCGCGCCGAAGGACAAGTTCCACTTCACCTACGACAGCGACGAGTGGGACAAGCTGAGCACCGAAGGCATCGAGCTGGGCTACGGCGTGACCTGGACCAGCAGCGGCGCGACCGCACCGCGCATCTGGAACGCCACCATCGTGGAAGAGGGTTCGCCGGCGGCCCTGGCCGGCCTGAAGCGCGGCGACCGCCTGACCGTGGTCGACGGCGTCGACTTCATTAACGCCACCGACGAAGCCTCGGTCGCGAAGATCAATGCCGGCCTGTTCCCGGCCGCTGCCAACGAGACCCATAGCTTCACCGTGACCCGCGGCGCGACCTCGATTCCGGTGACCCTGGCGGCCAAGGAAGTGACGGCCAAGTCGGTCAAGAACGTCAAGACCTTCGACATCGCGGGCGGCCGCCGTGTCGGCTACCTGACCTTCGAGAACCACAACGCCGTGGCCGAGCGCCAGCTGATCGATGCCTTCAACACGCTGAAGACCGCCAACGTCAACGACCTGGTGATCGACATGCGTTACAACGGCGGCGGCCTGCTGTACGTCGCGGCCGAACTGGCCTACATGGTCGCCGGCCCGACCTCGAACGGCAAGGTCTTCGAAAGCCTGTCGTACAACGGCAAGGTCCAGACCGACGCATCGGATACCGTGCGCTTC